>CAZNQJ010000201.1:0-4056 GCA_964575205.1 uncultured Campylobacterales bacterium
GAGGCGGACTAGGGTTTTTAGAGGTGCCCTAAATACAACTAGAAATTTTATGAAGGTTTTTTGTGGATAAGCAGACGTTAGGATATATTTTCGGTGCAATAGTCGTTTTACTTTTCTATTGGTTCAAAATCAGAAACCCCTACAGCGGCAAGAATGACCGGCGGAAAAACAAACGCCGTTCAGGTCTAAAAGATCGTCGCGTTCAAAAAAACGGGCGCAGGAAGAGCAATCAGCTCTTTCATGAGAGCAAACTGCCTGAAAGACGACACCACCGCTCGGAGAGACGGGTCGGCGAAAAAACGCGCCGCCATACTCGCCGTCGCAAGGAAGACAATATAAGAGGCAACGGTGTTTAAAAACAGCCTTATCCGGATTGAGATCGAAGAGAGTGAAGTGCCCTGGCTTAAGATCTTTACGCAGGTCGAACGACGGGAGTTCAGCGAATGCACACATGAAGAGAAGAGCGCTATTCTGGAGGCGCTCGATCTTATTGAAAAAGAGATGCTCTCCTATTACAGACCGGCAAAAATAAATATCGCCTCTTTTGGAAATTATCTGCCGTTGGTCCATTGGCATATTATGGCCCGTTTTAAAGAAGACAGCTACTTTCCTGAGCCGATGTGGGGAGCAAAGCAGAGAGTGGCCTGTTTGGACCTTCCGCCCTTTGAGCTGTTTTGCGCACAGGTGAATGCGAAGTTTGAAAAAAAGTTCAGTCAGGACGCTCTGAAATTACTGTGATATCTTCAGGTGTAACCATACAATAATTGAAGACGCCTGCTAATTACGGGGTATCTCGATAATAAACTCAGCCCCTGCGGCGTTGTTTGTGACCTTTAAATTTCCATCCAGTTTGTTTTCGATGATCATTTTACTCATATAGAGCCCCAAGCCGGTGCCGTTTTTGCCTTTAGTACTGAAGTAGGGTTCAAAGACCTTGTGTATGATCTCTTTATCGATGCCGCCGCCGTTATCGCTGATGCGTATCTCGAGAATTTTCTGCTTGACGATGGCAACGATCTTAATGACCGGCTTCATTACCTTATGTTCAAGCAGTGCATCGACACTGTTGTTGATGATGTTGATAATGACCTGCGTAAACTCGTTACTGTGTGTCATTATCTTCTCTCCTTTGTCACAATGATATTGCAACTCTATATTAGCGACCTTGATACGCGGTTCTGTAAAATTGATGCCGCGGTTGAGCAGCTCGCAAATATTGACCTCCTCTTTTTCTCTGTTCGGTCGAAAGAAACTTTGGAAATCGTCTATCGTCTCCGATAGATAGATGATTGTCTCCGAGATATGTTCCAAAGCGTCATTCGTCTCTTCAACGGAGGCATGGCCCAACATCGATTTGATCTTGATGTTGGAGATCTGCAGGGTGATCGTAGAGAGGGGTTGGCGCCATTGATGGGCGATCATACTGATCATCTCGCCCATAGCGGCTTGACGTGACTGCGTAAGGATCACGGCATCTTTTTCAACGATCTGCTGCGCTTTTTTTTCGACTTTGTCTTCAAGCTCGGCATTGAGTTTTCGGAGCTCTTCTGTTTTTGCCAGGACTTTACTCTCAAGCTGAGCAGTAAGCTTTTCAAGCTGATCTTTTTGCGTACGTATTGTCGCATTACCGACATCGATTCGGTTTTTATAAAAGTAGATTACGATGGTCATTATGCTTAAAACTACAGAGAGGTATGTGATATCGCGCATGCTGTACTGGATCGGGATGAAAGGCTGCAATTTCGTAATATACAAGGACAAAATTAGAAGGCCGATCCATGCGAACCAAGACCTGTCCCCTTTGTAAAAAAAGATCAGAGCAGGGTAGGTCAAAAGCCAGATATGTTTCAGATCGGAGGGTTCTGAGATAACGATAAGAAGATCGAACAGGATCAGGAATTCAATAGCAAAGATCGTTGTGATAAGCTCAAAATGCTTTTTATCAAACCATAAGAACAGTGACGTGAAAAATAATACGGAGATAGCGCCAAGATCAATGAACACGCCTATGATAGAGTCATGGGTGATAAGATTAACAACGATTCCAAACAACAGTCCGGAAATGGCGAGTAGTATCGTAATATTGATCGTGTTATAGCGGGCTTTGAGTTCGCGCTGATCTTCATTAAAGTTCAATCCGCTGTTTATCAGATTTAAAAAGAGCCTCTTAATCTTAGACACAAAACACCACCTTTGCATATCATTTTACTATAACTTATGTTAGATTAAGTTTTTTGATCACGGAATATAGATTTTATCAAGCATCTCTTGATATTCACCTTCTGCATCGCTGTCAAGTGTAATTCCGCCGCCGCTTTTATAGATGAGCCGATCCGCCTGCTTTTCTATAAAACGGATCATGACGGCACTGTCAAAATTGCTGCCGTCAAAATAACCGAAGATCCCTGTAAAAAAACCGCGTTCATGCGCTTCTACCGCTTTGATAATAGAAACGGTGTTTTTTTTCGGGGTTCCGCTGATACTGCCGGCGGGCAACAGCGCCGTAATGATCTTGCCAAAATCGCGACGCCAGTCGGAGGGGAGTCTGCCGGTAATTTTGGAGCTGACCTGAAGCAGCTCTTTTTGTCCGGTTTTTAGATGGTCGATGTAGCGAAATCTCTCTACCTTGATATCGCGGGCGACAATGCCCAGGTCGTTTCGAAGCAGATCGACGACCATGACGTGTTCGGCCATCTCTTTTTCATTGGCCAGAATCTGCTCTTTTGCATCTGGCAAAGCGGCATCAACGGTCCCTTTCATCGGGTAGGCGGAGATTGTCCGATCTTTGATCTTGATAAAGCGCTCCGGCGAAAAACAGACAAATTCATCTTTAAAACGCAGTTTGAACTTGGCGTGGGCTTTTCGGTAGATTTCGCTGAGGGTAAGGGGTGTTTCGATCGGCGTGGAACAGGTATAGTTCAAAAGGTAGGTCTCACCCGCTCTGATATGTTCGATGATCTTGTCAAAGCCGGTTTTATACGTTATAAAGTCGATCGGCCGTTTCGTCAGCGGTGTTGTCTCCGATTGCAGCGAAGGGAGGAGACTGAACTCGATATCCTCTTTTTCCAGCTCCTCTTTCGTGTAGACAAGAATCTTCTTTGCTTCAAAGTCGCTGATCAGCAGAAAGGGGGTGCCCTCAGCGGCAAGCTTGGAGATTCTCTCTTGCATCAATAGAGCAGTTTTTTGAGGACGGCCATGCGCATTGAGACCCCGTTGGCGACCTGCTCCAGGACCTTGCACCGCTTATCGGCCAAAAGCGCGTCGTCAATATCGATATTGCGGTGCACCGGACCCGGGTGCAAGAGGATAAGGTCCCGGTCGCCGACAAGTTCTTTGGTAATACAAAAATCACTCGCGTAATCTTTGAGTGAGGCATAGGACTGTTGGGAGTGGCGCTCGGTCTGCGTGCGAAGGCTCATGATGATATCCACCTTGTCGATGACATCTTTGATATGGTAGCTTTTTTTCAGCGAAGTCGCTGGCATGAACTGCGGCGGCGCGACCAAAGTGACCTCGAGACCGAAGCGGCTGAGCAGCTCGATATTGGAGTTGGCAACGCGGGAGTTCTTGATATCGCCGACAATGGCGATGCGCTTGCCTTTGACATCGCCAAAGTGCTGTTTGAGGGTAAAAAGATCAAGCAGGGCCTGTGTCGGGTGGGCATGGGCCCCGTCTCCGGCATTGATGATCGAAGCTCTGGTGTGTTTGGAGAGGATCTTCGGAACCCCGGCGTCGGCGTGGCGGACAATGATGGCATTGGGCCCCATCGCGTCAAGATTGGTCGCGGTATCGACAAGGGTCTCGCCTTTATTGGTGGAGCTTTTGGCGACATCGAGATGAACGATCTCAGCCCCGAGGCGTTTGGCTGCGATCTCAAAAGAGCTTCTGGTCCGGGTCGAGTTCTCAAAGAAGAGGGTGATGATGATCTTGTCCTGCAGGATCCGGTTAAAGCCGCCTTTTGCAAACGCTGCGGCATCGCTTAAAAGCTCTTCGATCTCTGCCGTGCTGAAGTCGTTGGTTTGTATAAGATGGCGCATCGATTCCCCTTGAGATTAT
>CAZNQJ010000202.1:0-4051 GCA_964575205.1 uncultured Campylobacterales bacterium
CCGCTTATTGCAGCGATCGGGGCTGCAATATTTTGAAGATAGGCCACGATATCGGCAATGTTCTGATCGGGCAGGCCCAGCTGCGGCATTTTGTAGTCTGCCGATTTTTTGGCAGTAAAGGATTTGACGGATTTACGGTACTCTTCATCCAACCGCTTTCTGTCTTGTTTGGACGCGTCGGCTGTCTCCTGTGCCAGTTTCGCTGTGCGCTCGTGAATATACGGACTGTTATAGACGGTGTTGGCCGGGTCTTTGATGAGATGGTAGAGAAACGGAGTGCTGTAGATGGTGCCGGCATTGGAAAGATCCGGGGGTAAAAGCCCAAAACTTGCGATAAGGGACGCGTTGTCCGCCATTGCGCTGATCTTCTCTTTGTGCAGACTGTGACAGGAAGTGCAGCTGGCCTGAAAGAGTGTTTTGCCGGTCTGAGGGTCTGCTTTCTTGATCTTTTCCAGCAGTGCCGCTTCGGCAGCCTTTACCTGCTCCGGCGTTTTGGCATCGGCATAGAGATCAATGAAGCGGTAATCTGCCGGTTTGACCTCTGGGTGCATGATCGACTCTGCATAGGGCTCGATTCCCAAATAAGTAAAACCGGTCAGCATGACCAGGGTAAGTAGTATCTTCAGATCACGCATCAGAGAGCCTTTTATCGTAACGTTTTCTTTCAATGATGGTCAGCACTGGCAGAGCTACCAGCATCAGGAACAGGAAGCTTGCGGCGAAGAAGAACCCGATATAGGCATTGATGCCGATCGGCGGTAATTTACCCAGTATGGTCAGGCCGATAAGGTCTAGAATTGTCAACCAGAACCAGAACTTGAACAAGGGACGTTTACTGGCGGGGCGTACCGCGTCGGCATGGCGGTCGAGCCAGGGCATAAACAAGAAGACGGTGTTGGCTATAGCAAATGCCGCAAGCCCCATCTGACCGCTGAAAAAGAAACCGCGAAGGACTTCATAAGACCAGAGAAAATACCACTCGGGGTAGATATGCGGCGGCGTTTTCATGGTATTGGCCGGAATAAAGTTGACAGGGTCCATGGCAAAACTGAAGTGGAAAAAGACCAGGTAGAAAAAGAAGGTCAGAAACACGCCCAAGATGAAGATGTCCTCGGAGACAAATGTTGGCCAAAACGGTATGACCTTGGCACTTTTCTTCTTCCCGGCTTTGTATTTGCGCGCTTCTTCATCGAAATCAATATCCTCTGCGTCTTCGCTGTTTACGTGGGGAATCCGCAGGGCATAGAAGTGTGCGGTGATGACCGCTATAATGATCAGCGGTATTATGACCACATGCAGAGCAAAGAAACGGGTCAGGGTAGGGTCGCTGACAACGTAGTCCCCTCTGATCCACACGACCAGATCAGGGCCGAAAAACGGAATGGAACCGAAGATATCGGTGATGACCTGTGCCGCCCAATAGCTCATCTGCCCCCAGGGAAGCATATAACCGCTGAAGGCTTCGGCCGCAAAGGCGCCAAAGAGGATGATCCCGGTAATCCAGATCACCTCTCGACCTTTTTTATAAGAGCCGTAATAGATGCCGGTAAACATGTGAATGTAGATGGCCAGGAAGATCACCGAGGCTGCCACAGCGTGGATGTGGCGGAAGATCCACCCATAGGCCACTTCCTGCATGATGGTGTGGTTAACACTGTTAAATGCAAGGGCGGTATCGGGTTTATAGTACATCAGCAAAAAAAAGCCTGTGACGGTCAGAATGCCGAACAGTGCAGCCAGGATAAGCCCGAAACTCCAAAGGAAGTTGATCTTCTTGGGAATCCAGTATTCGCTTACCATGATTTTTTTTAACGCGGTAATGTTGAGGCGCTGATCTAACCAGTCGTAAAGAGCCGAGTGTTTTCGAATATCCATAGTATTCCTTTTTCCCGTCAGCCGACAGAGAGCTTCTTATACTCAGGGCCGGTTTTGCCAAGGGTCAGTTTGGTCCCGCCGTCGAGCCTGAATTCAGGGATCACCATCGGTTTGGGCGGCGGTCCGAAGATATTGATGCCGCTTGAATTGTATTTCCCGCCGTGGCAGGCACAGAGAAAGATCTCTTTGTCCGGTTCCCAGTTGGGGATGCAGCCTAAATGGGTACAGATAAGAATGATAACGGTGTATCGGTCGCCGTCAATAATGACATCGCGTTTGTCATCATCGGGCATATCATGACTTTTTCGAAGAATAAATACCGGTTTTCCCCGATAGACGACCCGCCTGGTGTCCCCGGGTTTCATACCTGCGACATCGACCTCGGTGAGACCGGCGGCAGCAACGCCGGGAAGCGGGTCCCAGCTCCTCTTCATGCCGTATAGAGCGACAATACCGCCAACGGCTGCAGTGACTCCCAATGCCGTTCCTGCGCCTCTGACAAAGCCGCGGCGCTCAGCGCTAATATCCATAAGGTACTCCTTTGTTCGAGATTTAGCAAATCAAGCGTTAGTTGTCACTTACAATCTTGCGGCAATGCAACAGAGCGGATCAAAAACCCGTTTTTTGCAGGCTGCATTCATCCTGTTAGTCTTTATGACGGTGCCTGATGCGTTGATCGAGAAAATTCAAAAAGATATAAAACAGTATGCCGAAGAGTATCAGGCTCAAAAAATTGTCACTCTGGTTCAACTGATAGCCGATGAGCGAAAATGCGAGCTGAATATAGACGATCAAAATAACCGTAAACTTTACATCCATTTTGGCCTTGAAAAGGAAATGGTGCATATGGTTTTTGTCTGCACGAAAGGGCGATATGCCGCGTTGAATCCTGCGTGTCATTACAATAAAGGTATCCAGTATCGGGAGGGCGATGATAAACAGTACCGCAGAGGGGGTCATATAGGCAAGGGACTGGATGCTGAGTATTGAGATAACAAACCCCAGTGTCAATGAACCGCTGTCACCCATAAATATTCTTGCCGGGTGCCAGTTAAAGAGTAAAAATGTAAAAACACTGACAATAAACAGCGAAGAGAGCGTGATTATCTATGTGTCATTGTGCAGGAGGCCGATGGCCAAAAAAGTGCTTAACATGACCAACGCGACAGCACCGGCGAGACCGTCCAGTCCGTCAAGAAGATTAAAGGCATTCGTAAAACCAGCCAGCGCAAAGAAAGTGAAGGGCAGTACCAGTATAAGGGGGAGTGTGATCTGATATCCCAACCAGCTTCCGAGTGACGAGACATCAAAATCGTTCAAATAGAGAATAGATGTTGCGGCAAAGATGAACTCAAACTTCAATACCGGCGGAACGCCCCGCTTGTCATCAAGCACACCTACGAGAAAAACGATAAAAATGGAGAGATAGATATAGTAGTACTCAATAACATGCGTATAATTAAAAACAAGAGAGACGATCAAAACAGATGAAACAAAAGCTATGCCTGCACCTCTGGGCACAGGCTCTTTGTGGACGCTTCGTTCATTGGGAATGTCGATCAGGCCCAATATGTCAGCACTATGTATCAACAGAAAGATCAATAAAAAAGTAAGCAAAAATGTTGCTGCATATACAGTTAAACTCATGGTTTTTATTATATCTGATAAACTTGAATAAAATACTGCGAAACAAAAAAAAATCTTTATAGCAGTAAACTATAGCATCTATGGGCTTTTATATTATCAGCGGTTAAAGTTTTTTTGAAAAAGGGGTATCTTGAGATTGATAAAGTGCTGTACATCGGGTCATAAAAAACATCCTGTCGGCTATCAATGTCAATGACAGCACCAAGGCGCAGCGGTCTCTTTTGGATCCCGCTGCCTTGCTCCCATGGTTGTAGATGGGAGGAACGATGTTTCATGTTTTTTAGGATATTGACGGTTGCTTTGAAGAGCAGATCAAAAAAGAAAGCTCTCTTTCATACAGCGTTCGATCTCGGTCAGATCGTACCTGCCTTCGGTGAAGTAGTTATTGGCAAGAACGCCCTGGCCAAACAGCATGTCGGAGCCGTCTTTGGCGGTGATTCCGAGCTCTGCGGAGAGCTTTAAAAAAGGGGTCACCTTGCCGTAGATAGCATCGGCAAGCTCGGCGGGCATAATAGGGATGGTGTTGGAT
>CAZNQJ010000203.1:0-4011 GCA_964575205.1 uncultured Campylobacterales bacterium
GAATTTTGAATTATTAATTTTGAATTATCAATTGAGGAGGCAGCGTTCCCGTTGCTGTCGTGCGGCAGCTCCTCGTAAAGGGCGTCAAAACTGCCGACGTCGCTCCAGCCGATGTCGGAGGGGACCACCTTGACGATGCCGCTCTTCTCCATCACCGCGTAATCGATGCTGTCCTCGGGAATCGCCATCATATCGTCATGAGCGATCCTGATCATCTCGCACGACCTCGCACCTTCGCCGCCTCTGGCGTGTACCGTCTCCGTTTTGGCACGCTCATAGGCGGCAAGCGACGCCTCATAGATCGCCGGAGAGTGCTTTTTCAGCTCTTCGAGGAAAAGTCCCGCTTTGAAACAGAACATACCGGAGTTCCAATAGTATTGGAGTTCTGCGTTCTGTGTTTTGAGTTTTGAGTTTTTTGCAAGGTAGCCTTCGGCTACAGCCAGCTCCGGCTTTTCCTTAAAGCTCTTAACACTTAACCCTTCACTCTTAACGCTTGCTTGCATTTGCGCTTCGATGTAGCCGAAGCCTGTCTCGGGGTACTGCGGGGTGATGCCGAAGGTGACAAGCTTGTCGGTCAATGCCAGCGCCTTCGCTGTGGTCACCGCTTCAAGGTAGGCTTTTTCATCTTTGATAAGGTGATCGGAAGGGGTGACAAGCACGATCTCCTCGGCATCGAGCGCAAAACAGGCAAGCGCGATCGCCGGCGCCGTGTTGCGGCCTACCGGTTCAAGCAGGTAGCTGGCGCTGTAGTCGCGTAACGCCATCTCCTCGATCTCGTCGACCGCAAGAAAATACTGCTCGGCATTCGAGACGATGAACTGCGCGTCGCACGCTTTCTGGTTGCGCACGACCGTTTTCTGAAAGAGGGATTCGTTGTTAAAGAGTTTGACGAACTGCTTGGGCATCAGGGTGCGGCTCAGCGGCCACAGTCTGGTCCCGCTGCCGCCGCAAAGTATAATATTGGTCATGGCTGCTCCCGATAGAAAACGATATTTTTAAAGAGTGCGATTATATTGGGTCTATGATTTATTTTAGGTTAAATGCAACAGGTTTTGTTACCGGTTCGTAATGCGCCGGGGCGGGTTACGAAATTTGTATTACGTGTTACGTGCCACGTGCTACGAAAGAGCCTGAAAACCTAACACTTTTCCAAAATCGTAGCACGTAACACTTAGCACGTAGCACCCTCAAAAACGTAACCCGTAGCACGTAACACCTTTATAACCTGTAGCACATAGTACTTTGAGTAAATTTGCGCAATTCGTTGACCGACTCAGTAAGCGTTTGAGTATAATTGGATATGGACAATACCAATATGATGAAATCTATAATAAAGTATATAACGCTTTTTATCCTGTCTGTTCTTGCGGTGGCAGTGCTGCTCCTCTTCGTTCCGCCCGTCACCAGGGGCGTGACGCAGACGGCACTGGAGCACTTTCTGAAAGCCGAGGCGGATGTCGCCGGGGCCGCATTGAGCTACCGGGGGTTCCAGGCATCGGGGAGGCTCGGGCAGAGCGACACCTTTGACCTCGTCATCACGCCGACCTCCTTCACCTCTGCCGCCGCCGAACTGCGCTACAGCGGCGACCTGCACACCTTTTCGGCGCTTGCGGGTACCGCGCTGCCCTGCATCAGAGCCGACCTCAATGCCACCTTTCAGAGCGTACCCCGCCTGCTGAGTCTCAGCGCCGATCTGCTTCAGGGCAGCCTCAGAGGGACACTCGATCTTGACAAGGGGCGCTACCGCGTTGAACTGAACGATCTCAACCTCACCGCTTTCAGGCTGCAGCAGCCCGGCCCGATGCCGGAGTATGCGAGCGGGCTCCTTTCGGCCGAAGCAAACGGGAGCATTGAGGCGCCCTACCGCGCCGACTTCGCGCTCCAGAGCAGCGCCCTTCGGCTCGAAGAGAACGCGACCGCTCTGCTCTCGCCCAAACGCAAAGCCCCTCTTGCACTCACTCTTGATCTTAACGGCAGCGTCGATACAAACGACCTGAACGCTTCCCTGAAGCTTGAGAGCACATCGGCCAACCTCAAGAGCAGGCGCCTCGGCTTCGACTTCAACACGAGCCGTTTTACGCTTGAGCTGGCGCTTCTCAACCGTGACGAAGCGCTCATGCCGGTCAAAAGCCTTGCACTCGATCTTAACGGCACCCTGCAGAAGCGTGATCTCAACAGCAGTTTCGCGCTCTCAGCCGACGGCTACCGCCTCGGCAGCAGCAATCTCCGTTACGCCCTCGATACCGGCGCAGTCAATATGGACTACACCCTCGCCTCGCTCGAGAGCCGGCCGCTGAACCTGCAGGGCGATCTTGCCCTCTACGGCAGCCTGGGCTACCGCGATGACAATCTCAGCCTCACCATCAATGCAAAGGCGCTGAAAAACCCCATATTACTTACTATCAAAGCGAAGAGGCTCGAACTGATATCAAACAATATCAGCCTGGGCGTCCTTCAGCAGATGGCCAACAGGGAGCCCCTTGCCAGGGGCGATGCCGCCTTCGTTCTGCAGGCAGACCTGGCGGAGAAGCCGCTGCTGTGGAAGGGCTCTTTAAAGAGCGGCAACCTTGCACTGCCCCCGAAATACCGCGAAGCGGTCGGCCTGAAAAACGACCTGAAGGTCGCATTTTTAGCCCATAACGACACCCGTGGCGAGATCTTCATTGCGCCTGCGCTTAAAAGCAACATCGGCGTTATCGACCGCTCGCTGCTGCGTTATGTTCCCTCAACACAGACGCTTAGCTTCGATATCAACGCCAGCAAGCTCAAAACCCCCTATTATCAGGCCGCAAAACTGAGCGTCAAGGGCGCATACAGTCTGAAAACAGAGACGCTGGAGACGACAGTGCTGAGGGCCCCGCATGACAGGATCGTCATCGAAGAGCTGCACTACTCGAAAGCGTCGATCAAAGGCAATATCCGTTTTGCCACCGGCCGGCTTGACCGCTTCGGCGACCTGAACCGGACGTACAGGCTCTCGGCAAAAAGTGTTGTGCACTACACCCCCGACAGGATCAGCGTGTCGCTCAACAGCAAAGAGTTGGGCCACCTCGACCTCCTGCGCGCGGGGAGCGTGATCAGGGTCTCAGGCAGAGGGCTCGGCGTCGGGGAGATCATGCAGCTGACGGGCCGGCCTGTTACGCTCAAGGGCGACCTGGCCTACAAAGTGCGCTACACGCCCTCTGCACTGCAGGCCGCGATCAGCTCGGCCAGGCTCAGCGGCCAGGGCGGCCTTAAGACGCTCCTGCGCCCCTTCACGCTCGATTTTGATACCTCGCTGACCTTCAAGGGCAAGCGCTTCAAGGGAGAGAGCACTCTGCGGACAGGCAACGAGACACTCAAGCTGAGCGGAGTTGCGTTCGATACCGCCGACAAGAGCTTCAAAAGCCGTTACCGGTTCGACGCCAAAGCGCTTGAGCACAGCAGCTATATTCTACCGAAAGAGCTCAAAGGGCCGCTGCATCTGCGCGGCGATTTTGAACAGAACAGGAGACAGCGCCTCAGCCTCGATCTGACCGGCTTTCTGCTGCCGCAAGAGTGGCACCGCAAACTTGACAAAAAAGCGGCGGGCCCGCTGGAGACCAACGCTACGCTGAAGGCCTCGAGCGACGGAAAGCTCCTGCATTTTGACGCGGAGCTCACGAACCGGCTGCTTCAGCTCACATTGCGAGACAGCACATTCGACCTTCCGTCCGGCGCCTTTACACTCAACAGCTCTCTTAAGACCGGCCTATGGCTTAAAGAGAGCACTATTACGGCGGAGGGGGCGTACAAAGACGGCCGTCTCATTCTCGCCGATGCCGGGCTCGATGCAGCGCATGAGCGTATCACGCTGCACGATCTGAGCTATGCGCCGGATGACCGGAACCTGACCCTCGGTTACAGAGTGGAACTCAAAGCGTATCCGAGCGCGCCCTATAAGGGGGATGCCGCCGTCTACGGCCATATCGACACTGCTCCCAAGCTGTATGCGACCCTCGAAAGCAGATCACTCGGCGGCGATTTCAGTGC
>CAZNQJ010000204.1:0-4001 GCA_964575205.1 uncultured Campylobacterales bacterium
TGCAGCGTATTTTTCGATCTCTACAAGGTGTTTTATATTTGACCGGTTCTGGCGTGTATAAGACAAATCTATATGAACAGACTCCTTATAAAGTCCTGAAAATACGACAGTGTCGCGGGTATCACTTAGCGTATTTTATGGAGATGTGCGGTAAAATAACTAACTGATTTAAATTGATTTTATGGGTGGCTATGAAAAGAGTTTTAGTTCTTTACTATTCGCAGAGCGGGCAGCTGAAAAATATGGTGAATCACGTGACGAAACCGCTCAAAGAGAGCGGTGATGTCGCGGTTGACTACCGTAAGATCACTCCGGTAAAGGCCTACCCCTACCCATGGCCGTTCTACCCCTTCTTTGACGCTTTTCCCGAAGCGATCTACATGAACGGCTGCGACGTAAAGCCGGTCGATGATCTGGCGGATGATTATGACCTGATCATCATCGGCTATACTGTCTGGTTCCTCTCCCCGTCGATCCCTGTCACCGGCTTTATGAAGAGTGAACAGGCGAAGCAGCTCTTTAAAGGCAGGCCGGTTGTGACCCTGATCGCCTGCCGGGACATGTGGGTGATGGCGCAGGAGAAGATGAAAAAACTGATAGCCGATCTCGGGGCGACGCTGATCGACAATGTGGTGCTGACCGATCAGGGCGGCCCGATCTATGCCTTTTTGACCACCCCTCGATGGCTTCTGACAGGCAAAAAAGATCCGTTCCTCTTCCTGCCGGCGGCAGGGGTATCGGAACAGGATATGCAGGCAAGCTCACGCTTCGGTGTGCGCCTGCTGCAGGCGCTTAAAAATGACGAAGAGAAGGCGAAAAAGCCTCTGTTGAAAAATATGGGTGCGGTCACCGTAAACGGAAAGCTGGTGGGAACCGAGAAGATCGCGACACGCTCTTTCATGATCTGGGGCAAACTGATCCAGAAAGCGGGTGAACCCGGTTCATTCGCCAGAAAGATCGTCATTACTGTCTACTCCATTTTTTTGCTGACACTGGTATTGACGATCGTACCGTTGAATATACTGGTCCGAAGAGTGATCTACCCATTTCGAAAGCGCGCGATCGAGAAGAGTGTAGCCTATTATGAAGAACCGTCAGGAAGGTAGCAGAAGTAGTGAATAAAAACGTTTATATCAATGACATCCGGGCATTTTTGCCCAATGAAGCGGTCAACAACAGTGAAATAGAGAGCGTTCTGGGGCAGGTCGGCCCTCGTCCCTCCCGTGCAAAAAAACTGATTTTGCGTTCCAACCAGATCAAGACACGCCACTATGCCATTGATAAAGAGAGCGGCAGAACGACCCATACCAATGCCCAGCTGGCGGCAGAAGCAGTCCGTAAACTTGACACTGCCGCCTTTGATATCAACACGATCGAACTGCTTGCCTGCGGTACGACACTGCCCGATCAGCTCCTGCCGAACCATGCCCTGATGGTGCACGGTGAACTCGGCATCCCCAGCTGTGAAGTGATCGCCACGTCGGGGATCTGCCTCTCCGGAACGATGTCGCTTAAATACGGCTATATGTCCGTTCTGAGCGGTCAAAGCAAAAACGCCGTTGCAACCGGTTCTGAAAATGCCTCTTCGGTGATGCGTGCGCAGAACTTCGAAGAGGAGGTCGAGTCGCGGATAGAGAAGCTTGAGCGCCAGCCTGAGATCGCTTTTGAGAAAGATTTCCTGCGCTGGATGCTCAGTGACGGTGCGGGTGCCGCCCTGCTGAGCGCGGAGCCCAACCGTGAGGGGATCTCCCTCAAGATCGACTGGATCGTCCAGAAATCCTATGCCAACGAACTTGATGCCTGTATGTATGCCGGCTGCGAAAAGCTCGAAGACGGCTCGCTGAGAGGGTGGCGTGAATACAGACCGCAGGAGTGGCTTGAGCAGTCGATCTTCTCCGTCAAGCAGGATGTCAAACTCCTGAATGAGAAGATCATCGAATACACGGTGACAAAACCGCTCAAAGAGCTGATCAAAAAGGGGACGCTCGACCCCGATGCGATCAGCTACTTTCTGCCGCACTACTCATCAGGCTACTTCCGTGACAAGGTCTATGCCGGGATGAAAGAGGCCGGCTGCGATATCGCCCAGGAGAAGTGGTTTACCAACCTGCCGACCAAGGGCAATACCGGTTCGGCCTCGATCTATATTATCCTCGAAGAGCTCTTTCACTCCGGCAGGTTGAAAGCAGGGGAGAAACTTCTCTGCTACATTCCTGAAAGCGGCCGTTTTTCAACCGCCTTTATGCAGCTGAGCGTCGTCTGATGGAGATCAGAAAAGTTCCGCAGGACCACATCTCGACCTATGCAGAAAACAGAAAAGCGATCTATGCGACCGATGATAAGGGCCATTACGGGGTTGTCGCTTCAAGCGGCTGGCATGTGGAGGAAGAGGCAACCAAACAGGCGCTCAACGAACTTGAACGTCTGGCAGGGGAGGCCTATGAAGCGGTAGAAAGCGGCGAGAAGTCGCCGCTGTTTTACCATATGTACGCACAGCGTATGGACCTTATTGTCCTGTCCCAATCGGTGGGGATGTTCCAGTGGCGGGTGAAACGCCACTTTACCCCTTCCGTGTTTGCAAAACTTTCCGACAGCGTGTTGGCACGATACAGCGAAGCTTTAGGCCTTAGCATCGATGATCTTAAACTACTTCCTTCAAGAGAGTCTTAATGAACACCAAATCGTCCGATTTCAAGCATCAGCATGCGGCCCATTGCGAAAGCGGTGTCATGTCGTCGATGCTCTCGCACCACGGTCTTAAACTCTCCGAACCGATGGTCTTCGGCCTCTCGGGCGCCCTGGTCTTTGCCTACCTCCCTTTTGTCAAACTCGGCGGTATGCCGCTGATCGCCTACCGCTCTATGCCCAAGGCGATCATCAAAGGGCTGCAGAAGAACATCGGTGTCAAGATGAGACTTGAGAAGTTCTCGGATCCGCAGGCGGGAACGAAACGTCTTGACGCCCTGCTTGAAGAGGGCAGAGTCGTCGGGGCGCAGACATCGGTCTTCTGGCTCCCCTATTTTCCCGAAGAGATGCGTTTTCATTTCAATGCACACAATCTGCTGGTCTACGGCAAAGAGGAGTCGATCTATCAGATCAGTGACCCCGTTTTCGAGCACAGTGTCGAGGCGGATGAAAAGGCGCTGCAAAAGGCACGTTTTGTCAAAGGGATGATGGCACCCAAAGGGCTGCTCTACTACCCGAGCCATGTTCCCTCGAATGTTGACTATACGACTGTGATCCCAAAAACGATCAAAAAGACGGCAAAGATGATGCTGAAGACACCGGTGCCGATCGCCGGCCTCAGGGGGATCCGCTTCCTGGCGAAACATATCCGCAAGCTCGAGGCCAAAGACCGCCGCTACGCCAAACTCTTTTTGGGGCATATCGTGCGCATGCAGGAGGAGATCGGCACCGGCGGGGCCGGGTTCCGCTATATCTATGCCTCTTTCCTGGAGGAGGCCTCGGAGATCCTGGACAATGATGTCCTGATGGAGGCCTCGAAGATGATGACCGCAACGGGCGACGCCTGGCGCGAGTTTGCACTGATGATCGCCAAATCGATCCGTTCCAAAAAGAGCGAAGCGATCGATTTTGACGCCATCGGTGCAAAACTGGAATCGGTCGCAGACCAGGAGGCCGAGGTCTACAAAAAACTGCTGACGGCTTTCTGATGGTCAAGATCAACAACCTGCTCAAACGCTATGACGAAAAGGTCGCGCTTGACCATCTTTCGCTTGAGATAAAAGCGGGGAGCATCTTTGGCCTGCTGGGGCCCAACGGTGCAGGAAAGACGACGCTGATATCGATCCTCAACGGTTTGACAAGGTTTGACGGGGGCGAGGTCTCGGTCTTCGGCCTGCCGCTACCCAAGAATCTGACCGAGATCCGTAAACGGTGTGCCCTTATACCGCAGAGCCTTGCCTTTTACGACAACCTGACCGTGGTGGAGAACCTCAGGTTCTTCGGCGGTATTCAGAATATTCAGGCTGCTCTTCTTA
>CAZNQJ010000205.1:0-3995 GCA_964575205.1 uncultured Campylobacterales bacterium
TGCATTCCGTCCACCTGAACCTTACAAGGGTAAAGGTGTAAAATACATGGAAGAGACTATCGTGCGTAAAGCCGGTAAAACTGCTAAGAAATAAGGGGCGTTGAGATGAATGCAAAAACTTTAAAAATCAAAGCTAACAAACGCGTCCAACGTAAGCGTCGTATTCGTGCGAAACTCTCCGGAACAGCGGCACTTCCACGTGTATCTGTATTCCGTTCAAATCGCTACTTTTCTGCTCAGGCGATTAACGATGAGAGCGCTACTACACTGGCAGCTATTCACTCTAAGTCCGTCGGTCTTAAAGCGAACAGAGAAGATGTAGCGAAACTTGCCGAGGCATTTGCTGCAACGCTTAAAGGTGCAGGAATCACTGCGGTTGTTTTTGACCGTAACGGTTACCAGTATCACGGTGTTGTTGCTGCTTTCGGTGAAGCACTTCGTGCAAACGAAATTAAGTTCTAGGGGCTGATGATGACTACAATCAACAGAGAAGATTTCGAAGAATCGATCGTAAACATCGGTCGTGTTACAAAAGTTGTAAAAGGTGGACGTCGTTTCCGTTTTACAGCACTTATAGTTGTCGGTAACAAAAATGGTACTGTCGGTTATGGTGTCGGTAAAGCGAAAGAGGTTCCGGATGCAATCCGTAAAGCAGTAGACAATGCGTTTAAAAATTTAACAACTGTTAAGATTAAAGGTACTACTATAGCTCACGATATTGAGCACAAATATAACGCAAGTCGGGTTTGGATGGCACCAGCTTCAGAAGGTACGGGTATTATCGCCGGTGGCGCACTACGTCCTGTACTTGAACTGGCCGGTATCCAGGATATCTTGACGAAGTCTATTGGCTCAAACAATCCAAATACTGTTGTACGTGCGACTGTCGAAGCACTTGCAAGAATGAAAGGATAGGTCATGGCATTAGAAAACTTAACACCTGCCGAAGGTTCAACACAGAATAGAAAACGTGTTGGACGCGGACAGGGTTCAGGCATGGGTAAAACAGCTACCCGTGGTAACAAAGGTCAAAAATCTCGTACAGGTTATTCACGTAAACGTAACTTCGAGGGCGGACAGCAGCCATTGGCACGCCGTCTTCCTAAGATCGGTTTTACGTCACGTGTTGAAAAACCATACGTGATCAATGTAGAGAAAGTCAACGGTATCGCTGAACTTTCCGAGATCACTATGGAAACTATTCGTGCAGTGCATAAATACAGCAAAGAGACGACTTGTATCAAACTTGTCGGTGCTTCAGCTAAAGATTTAGCATCTAAAATCAAAGACGAAAACGTTACAACAACTGGCAAATAATGAACCAGCAACTTGTAAACAAGATCTTAATTACGATCGGGTTTCTCTTCATCTACCGTCTACTGGCCTACGTGCCGGTACCCGGTGTTGATACTGCGGTAATCGCATCTTTCTTCGACTCTCATCAATCCGATGCACTTGGACTTATGAACATGTTCAGCGGTAATGCAGTCGAACGTCTCTCAATTATATCTCTCGGTATTATGCCTTATATCACCGCCTCAATCATCATGGAACTTTTAGCAGCAACATTTCCTACTTTAGGTCAGATGAAAAAAGAGCGCGACGGTATGGTGAAATATATGCAGATTATCCGTTATGCAACGATCGCTATTACTATTGTACAGGCGATCGGTGTGAGCATCGGTCTTCAGAGTATGACGGGGCCAGACGGCTCAAGTGCGATCTTAACAGACCACACGACATTTATTGTTATCTCCGCCTTCTCTATGCTGGCTGGAACGATGTTGTTGATGTGGATCGGTGAACAGATCACGCAAAGCGGTATCGGAAACGGTATCTCTCTGATCATCTTTGCGGGTATCGTCTCGGCGATCCCATCTGCGATCGGGCAGTCGGTCTCTATGATCAACGAGGGTGCCATGAGCTTTTTAACGCTACTTGCCATCCTTGCTCTGATCCTGGCGACAGTCGGTGTTATCATCTACGTTGAACTGGGTGAGCGCCGCGTGCCGGTGACCTACGCAAAGAAAACGATGATGCAGAATCAAAACAAGCGTGTGATGAACTATATTCCTATTAAAGTGAATCTATCGGGCGTTATCCCTGTTATCTTCGCGTCAGCGATCCTGATGTTCCCGATGACGGTACTCTCAAGCAGTACCAATCCAACGGTTCAGGCGATCGCCGATGTGTTGAATCCTAACGGGTACTTCTTCAACTTCCTGACCTTTACCTTTGTGATCTTCTTTGCATTCTTCTATGCATCGATCGTCTTCAATGCTAAAGATATCTCGGAGAACCTGAAACGCCAGGGCGGATTTATCCCGGGTGTTCGTCCGGGCGCGAGTACGGCGTCGTTTCTTAATGAAACGGCTTCACGCTTGACGATTACCGGTGCACTCTATCTTGGTCTGGTGGCAACGCTGCCGTTTATGATCATCAAAGGGATGGGTGTTCCTTTCTTCTTCGGCGGTACGGCGGTTCTTATCGTTGTACAGGTCGCTCTCGATACGATGCGTAAGATCGAAGCTCAGATCTATATGAGCAAGTACGAAACTCTTAGCGCGGTTGGTCTGTAGATATGGCCATTGCGATTCGCAAAAACGCTGAAATCGAAAAACTTCGTGCTGCCAACAAGATCGTCGGCGGCACGCTTGATCTGATGCGGGAGAACACTCGCGTCGGCGCTTCACTAAAAGAACTTGATGCGATGGCGGAAGATTATATCCGTTCACACGGTGCGATTCCCTCTTTCAAAGGCCTTTACGGTTTTCCCAATGCAGTCTGTACCTCTGTCAATGAAGTGATTATTCACGGCATTCCGAGTGATTACAGACTGCAGGAAGGCGATATCATAGGCTATGACATCGGAACGAAACTGGGCGGCTATTACGGCGATGCTGCGATTACCGTCGGCGTCGGTCAGATCAGTGAAACGGACGAGAAGCTTATCGCATGTTCGAAAGATTCACTCTACCATGCGATTGAGAACATCAGAGACGGAATGCGGTTCAAAGAGCTCTCCTACCTGATCCAGGAGTTTATCCTGAGCCGCGGTTTTGTGCCGCTGCGTGACTTTTGCGGTCACGGCATCGGCAAGCAGCCGCACGAAGAGCCTCAGATCCCGAACTATCTTGACGGCGGGAACCCTAAGGCGGGTCCGAAGATCAAGAACGGCATGGTCTTCTGCATTGAGCCGATGATCTGTCAAAAAGAGGCGAAACCCGTGATCCTGGAGAACGGGTGGGATGTTGTAAGCAAAGACGGCCTGCGCGGCTCACATTATGAACATACTGTTGCTGTCGTTGGCGGCAAAGCAGAAATACTTTCACAAGGATAATTCTTGGCAAAATCAGACGTCATTGAAGTTGATGGGAAAATAGTTGAAGCACTGCCGAATGCAACATTCCGCGTAGAGCTTGATAATGGGCATGTGATTCTTTGTCACATTGCCGGTAAGATGCGTATGCACTACATAAAGATTTTACCAGGCGATAAAGTCAAACTCGAACTGACTCCATACTCTTTGGACAAGGGTCGTATCACTTACCGTTACAAGTAAAAAGCTCCAGTTCCGGCGCAGGGTCCAGCCCCTTGGCTGTCTTGCGTCTAACACAGAGCAGTGCGTTCTCGGTCTGATCAAAACGCAATCTGCACCAAATCTGAAATTTATTCAAAGTTGAGTTTCAGATGGGCTGGGTCTGCCCTTGGTATCGCCCCTCTCTAAAATCCTCTTGACTCCTCAATTTAACTATTAAGCTATAATCCTCAAAAACAGAGATATAAATGAAACTATTTGACCATAAACAATGGAATTTTAAAAAAATACTCAAAGAGATTGCCATCATGGCATTGATGGTTTTGGTGATCAGTAATGTCTTGAGTTACATCCGCAAACCGGAATTGGCAGAGAGTCAACTCCCTGTGATCAATGCGTTACAACTCAACGGCGAGCAGTTTGACTCAAGTGCATCAGAAGGCAGACCTCTGCTTAT
>CAZNQJ010000206.1:0-3995 GCA_964575205.1 uncultured Campylobacterales bacterium
GCGTATCTTGCACATGCATCGGCTTGAAAAAATACAAGATCGCTGAGAGCAGCAGAGCCAGCGTGATAAAAAAATGGTTTGCACTTATTGCCATAATGCTATAAATCTATCCATCTCATCATTGATCTCAAAAAGCGTTTCGATCATTTCGCGAACGGCACCCTCTCCGCCATTGGCTTCACACACCTTTTTGACCATTGGTCTGAGATGCCTGGAACCGTTTTGCGGTGTAAAAGAGAGCCCTGCCAGCTCCAGCATCTTGTAGTCATTAAGATCATCGCCGATCGCTGCTATCCTGCCAAGCGGAATATTCAGCGCACTGCTGAGTGCCAGAAGCTGAGCGGCTTTGTCTTTGACACCCTGGTGGACATGGGTGATGCCGAGCTCCGCGGCGCGTCTTTTAAGCAGTTTGGAGTGCCGTCCTGTGATGATCGCCGCCTGGTGCCCCAGCTTCATCCAGGAGCTAATGGCCAGACCGTCCTTGACATCAAAGGCCTTGATCTCATCACCGAAATCGGAGTAGATGATCTTGCCGTCCGTCAGGCAGCCGTCCACATCGAAAACGATCAGATCGATCACAGTACGCCCTTTGTGCTTGGGATGCCGGTACGCTCATTTTTTGCGGTTGCGCGGCGGAGCGCGACGGCAAAAGCCTTGAATGACGCCTCCAGGATATGGTGTTTGTTGCGTCCGCGTTTGAGTACGATATGCGTGCTGATGCGGGCGTTGAGTACCAGAGCGTGAAAGAACTCCTGGGCGAGTTCGGTATCAAAACTTCCGACTTTTCCGTTGACGTCAACCTCATAGTAGAGGTAGGGACGGCCGCTGAGATCCATATCGCACTCCACGCAGGTCTCGTCCATCACAACACTTGCATTGCCGAAACGCTCGACCTTCTCGATAGGATAGATGCTCTCAGCCAATGCCTGTCCGATGACGATACCGACATCTTCGACACTGTGATGATCATCAATGTGCGTATCGCCTTTGCAGGTGACATTAAGGTCGATCAGAGCATGTTTGCTAAAGGCCTCCAGCATGTGGTCGAAGAAACCGACCCCTGTACTGATCGTGCTTTTGCCTGATCCGTAAAGGTTCAGCTCTACCGAAATATCGGTCTCTTTAGTCGCTCTTTTTTTTGATATCATATTTTATTCTCCAACAATGAATGCACTTTTAAACGGTGAACTCTCTTTTATATCTCGTGCCTCGTCTTCTGACTTAAAACCGCTTAGCCAGACACGAAAAACTCTTTTGTTATTATACTCACTATCTTTGATGATCGTATGATAACCCTTGTAGCGGTCATATTTCTCTTGTGTTTTGATGGCTCCCTCGATCCTGGAGAAGGAACCGATCTGCAGGGCGTAGCTGCTTTCAGAGACCATCTCCTGCGGGCCGTTTTGAAGCTCTCTGTTTGAGGCGATCTCACTACTCTGTTTGCCCTTGAAGCCGATGACTTCGAGTTGCACCCTTGCCGTTCCTTTTTTGACCATATCGATCTCGTGTGCCGCTTTGTTGGAGAGATCGATGATACGTGTTCCGACAAAGGGGCCGCGGTCGTTAATGCGCACCACGACATCTCTGTTGTTTTCGAGGTTTGTCACCTTGACGATAGTGCCCATCGGCAGGGTCTTATGGGCTGCCGTCAGCGCGTGCATATCGTAGATCTCGCCGCTGGAAGTGGCCTTGCCGTCAAAGTCGGGACCGTACCAGCTTGATATGCCGCTGAACTTCTCGCCGACTCTCACCTTGGTCGGGTAGTAGCGCTTGCCGAATACCGTGTAGGGGCGCATGGTCGGATGCACATAACGTCCGTCCTGTTTTGCGTGTGTTACAGAAGCCGTCTCTGTGTGAGTGCTGCCATGGTTTTTCAGACCCCGGGTACTGCACCCTGTAATGACAATAGCAGACAACACAATAGCGACGCTCCTAATATACACGTAGTTTTTCCCCTACTCTAATGACGTCGGAGCTCTTATTGTTGATGTCCTTGAGACTCTTGACGGTCACTTTATAGCGCATAGCGATGGCGTTCAGGTTGTCACCCGATTTGACGACGTATGCATCTTTGGGTACCGGCAGCGCGGGAACGACAAGTTTTTCGCTGACACGGAGCATATTGCTCTTCTTATTATTCATCGCTTTGAGTTCGTTGATACTGACCTTGAACCGTTTGGCAAGATTATGAAGCGTATCACCGGGACGCACAATATAGCTGTTTTTTGCAAACGTGAACTTGTGTTTGTCCAGCAGTGCAGGCGTCGTGGGGATGATCAGCTTCTGCCTGATGCGGAGACTGTTGGACTTGAGATGGTTGAAGGCTTTGATGACTTTGTAAGGAACACGGTATTTGGAACCGATAGCCGAGAGGTTCTCACCTGCACTGACAGTGTGGACCAGATAGATCTTCTGCAGATCGCAGGCTTTATAGTTTTGATTGAATCGGTTGAGCTTGCTGTAGGGAATATAGACATTGCAGCGCTCTGAAAAAGGCGGTACGAAATCATAGGTAAGATGGCGGTTGAGTCTTCGCATCTCGTTTTCGTCGATATCGAGCATATCGGCTACACGGCTTATTTTTTCACCCCGCGGAAGCGTGATCGTCGCAATGGAGTTCAGACTTGCACGATTCATCAGATAGCCGTAATCGGTGTCGATCATGTCGTTTTCGTCAATGCCCATCAGTCCGAATGCAATGATCTTTCGTATATAGGCGCGTGTCTCACCGGGAAGGTATTTTTTTTTCTCATCCAGAAGTGTAAAAAGGTCATCTTTGCCGCCGGCATTTTTGATCGCATTAAGAACGTAACCTTCACCGCAGTTGTAGGCCATGGCGGCAAGATACCACTTGCCGAAACGCTCGTGCAGCGATTTGAGGTATCTGGCCGCTGCTTCGGTCGATTTGATCGGGTCGCGCCTCTCATCGATATAGTCATCGATCTTCAGACCGTACTGCCGTCCGGTGGCCGGCATAAACTGCCAGATACCTGCCGCTTTTCTGTGCGACAGCGCTTTGGTCGTAAAATAGGATTCTGCCATAGCCAGATAGATGAACTCCGGAGGAACATCGGCGCTGTAGAGAATTTTTTTGATAGTAGGGATAAAAAGACGGGCGTTGTGCATCGAATCGTAATAGTGTTTATAGGCCTCAGGCTCTTTTTTGGCAAGAATCATATCGTTGAGTTTTTCGTCATGCAGGTAGGTGGGGTCAATGTCAAATGCACCCAGCAGCATGATCTGCTTATTGAGGTTGTTCTCAAGACCAAGTGTGCCCAATAGAAGGCTTGGCAGAAGCAAAAGGAGGAAAGATATTGAGATCCTAATCTATACAAAGAGAAGTCTCCCTCCTTTGTAGATCGTTGTGGATTGTTGAGATCGTTTTTCCATAATGTGAAACATTTTCATGAAATCCTTGGTGTTCATCATGAATTATCTTTCTTGGTTGATTTCACATATTTCTTAAGGCGATTTGTGGATAACTAAAGAATATTACAAAAACTAACTAGATCAATCCATTTGAAAGGAAGCTTTGTCACTTGCTTAGGAATGTCTAGGGTTTTACTCGCACATCTCTCTTGTTGGTGTAAGGTAGAGTTTGTTTCTTCTTGTTGGGCCATGCCCTAGTGCTCCTCACGAAGGGCTTCAGTTTATTTTGCATCATAGTAGACTAATTTTTTGAAGGTGTTTCTCTAAGTAATCCTTTCTAGTAGGGCTTGGCTTCAAAACTTGTTTTTGATTAGGCGCGAGCTCATTTAACTTTTAAGATTCCACCTTCGACCATAATCTACAAGAATTGATAAACCAACTCAAGAGGGGCATCAATTTGACCCCATCTCCCTAGTGGAAATAAGGCACACTCCTTATTCCACCAAACAACCATCTCTTTTTACAAAATTCTGCAATTGTCCTTAATTTTTTTTATTCAAAAAGCCCTAACAATAGAAAAATATATACATAAAATAATATATAGAAAGATATAACCATAAAAAATG
>CAZNQJ010000207.1:0-3990 GCA_964575205.1 uncultured Campylobacterales bacterium
TATACCGTTCATATATTATATTATTTTCGCTGTCTTTGGTGCCGGTGTTGTGATCTAACGTAAAGAAGTACCTACGGTACCCTACATTCATTGTCAGCCACTCCAGTGCACGGAAACCTACACCGACATCTCCTCGCAGCACACCGGACTTGTCACTCTGCGTGATACCGTTGAGATTTTCACTCCAAAAGACCTGCCCCGCCCCGAAAGCGCCGTAGAGGTCAATGCGCTCATTCCACAACGGGTAGTGGGCTTTTGCATCGACATCGATAACGGAGATCTTTGTCGTGTTAAGATTATAGACGTTTTCAAAGGTTTTATAAGAGTCGTATGCGAGCTCTACCGAGAGATATTTGTTAATAAAGACGCCCCCGATATAGTTGACATTGTAGGCGTTGTCAAGCGATGCGGCCTGCATCCGTCCATCGTCATTAAAAACGGCGTAACCCCAGCCCACCGCGATATAGGGGCCCGTTCTGTCGACCGGCTCGGCCAGAGCGAGCGTGACCAGGGCCATCAGCGTCAGGAGCATCTTTTTCATGCCAGCATCTTTCGCATCTGCTCTTCCGTGATCGTCTCGACGCCCAGGGAGAGAGCCTTGTCATATTTGCTGCCGGCATCTTCGCCGTAAATGACAAAGTCTGTCTTTTTGGAGACGGAGCCCACCACCTTCGCCCCGAACGCTTCTAGCATGGTTTTGATCTCCCCGCGCGATTCGCTCATCGATCCGGTCAGCACAACTGTCTTTGATTTGAAAGGGTTTTCCGCCGCTTCGGCCTTTTTGGCCGGTTCTACGGGGTGCAGGATCGATTCAAGCTGCTTGATATTTTCGCTGTTGACGCGGACAAACTCCAGCACCGAGTTGGCCATCTCTTCGCCGAAGCCGTCGACCGCGGTCAGCGCCTCTTTGTCGGCCTCGTCAAAACGCAGGCCGAAATGGGCACAGAGGCTTTTCGAAGCCACTTCCCCGATATGCTCCATGCCCAAAGCATTAAGAAAACGCCAGCAGTCGCACCCTTTGGAGCCTTCGATCGCAGCAAGCAGTTTTTGGCTCTTCTTCTCTTTGAAACCCTCCAGCGCCAAAAGCTGATCAAGCTCAAGCGAAAAGAGGTCGATGACGCTTTTGATCAGCCCCTCGTTATAGAGGGTCTCGACGATCTTGTCACCCAAACCGTCGATGTTCAGACAGGGTTTGGAGGCAAAATAGATGATCGCATTGACCACTCTTGCACTGCAGGTCAGGTTCTGGCACTTCGTCAAGGCCCCCTCGTCAAGCAGTTCGCTGCCGCAGACCGGGCAGGTCGTCGGACGCACATAAGGAAGTTGGGAACCGTCGCGCTCATGCGTCAGCACCTTCACGATCTTGGGAATGACGTCCCCCGAGCGCAGGATGATCACCTTGTCGCCGATGCGGATATCTTTGCGGTCGATCTCGTCAAAGTTGTGCAGGGTGGCCCGCTCGACGACAACCCCCTCGATCGGCGTCGGCTCGACCACGGCGACAGGCGTCACCGCCCCGCTCCGCCCGACCTGCAGGATGATCTCTTTCAATGTCGTGATCTTTTCGACCGCCGGGAACTTGTAGGCGCACGACCAGCGGGGGTTCTTGACCGTGTAGCCCATCTCCTCCTGCGCCGTGATCTGGTCGACCTTGATGACCATGCCGTCAAGCATCATCGCATAGCTGTCGCGATCCGCGTTCATCTTCTCGTAGAAGGCTTCGATCTCGTCAAAACCGCTGCAGAGCCTTCGCTCGGGCGGTGCGCGGAAGCCCAGCTTGTAGACATACTGCATCCGTTCGCTCAACCGTCCGATCTGCAGATCGTTTTCGCCGATGCCGTAGGGCAGGAAGACCAGGTTGCGCCTGGCCGTGATCTTGGGGTCGAGCTGGCGCAGAGACCCTGCCGCCGCGTTGCGCGGGTTGGCGAAGAGGGCTTCGCCCGCTTTGGCGCGCTCGCGGTTGATCTGCTCGAACTCATCTTTGAAGATCACCACCTCGCCGCGGATCTCCAGACGGCCCTGATGTTTGATCTTGAGCGGGATGGAGTTGATCGTTCTGGCGTTGGGGGTGATCTCTTCGCCTTCGACCCCGTCTCCGCGGGTGATCGCCCTGACAAGCACGCCGTTCTCATAGATCAGGTTCAGGCTTGCACCGTCGTACTTGGGTTCGCAGTAGAACGAGATGCCGTCGGAGAGTTTATGCACCTTCTCAAGCCACTTCCGGAGATCTTGCGCATTGAAGATATCTTCCAGGCTCCACATTCGCGAGGGGTGAAACGCTTTTGAATACGATGCCGAGACAACATCGCCCACCCGCTGTGTCGGCGATGAGGGGTCAATATTCTCCGGATGCTGCTCTTCGTAGGCAAGCACTTCATGGTAGAGCCTGTCATAGACTTCATCCGTCGTCATCGGATCATCCAGCACGTAGTAGTAATACGCGTATTTGTTAAGGAGCTCTACACTTTCAATGTACTCTTCTTTTGTCATAGGACCTCTCTGTTTTGACTCAAGCGTTCTCACTTCGCTGCAATTGCTTTTATAATCGTACCACTTTGGCGCCAAATCCGCCCATATTCAGCGGGGCATCTTCAAACGATTTCACCTTCGGGTGGGCCTTCAGAAAATTTTTTACCGCGTAAGAGAGTTTGCCGGTACCGATGCCGTGGTAGATCAGTACCTCGTTCCAGCCCTCAATCAGCGCATCGGAGAGGAACTTGTCCATCCTCTCTTCGGCCTCTTCGGCACGGAGCCCGTGGAGGTCAAGCTTCAGGCTGCCGCGGCGCTCGATACTGTGATGCACCTGTGTCTTTGTCTTCTTTTTGGGCTGATTGCCCGAAGGGCGCAGTTCGTTGCGTCTGACGCGAAGACGCATCCCCTCCACTTCGATCATCGCCTCGTTCGCTTTCAGGCTGACAATCGTCCCTTTCGAATTGCGGTACTTGACGTTGTCGCCGACCTTGAAGTCGTAGCTGCTCTCTTTTTTGATCGGCTCTGCTTTAGGCAGGGCGATGTTCGCCTCGTTCATCTTTTTGTGGATCGCTTTGGCATCGCTGAGGCGTGCGGCCTCTTTTGCGATAGCGATCGACGCCGCGTAGCTCGCTTTGAGCTTTGCACGTTCGGCTTCCAGGCTCGCATGAAGCTGCTCTCTCTGCTCTTTGAGCGCGTGCTCCGCGCCCTCTACTTCGGCAAGCTTCTCGTCCAACAGGGCTCTTTTGGCTTTGAGCTCGCGCTCGAGTTCGGAGCCCCGCTCGATCAGCAGGTTGAGCTTTTCATGGTTTTCGCCGTAGACGGTTTTGGCACGTTCGACCACGTTGTTGGCGATGCCGTAGCGCAGCGCCGTCTCGAAGGCGTAGGATTTGCCGATGATGCCCTGCAGAAACTCGTAGGTCGGCTGCCGGTGCTCCTCGTCATAGATCGCCGCCATCAGCTCCACATCGTCGCGGTCGGCCATCAGGGCGGCAAGACGTTTATGGTGGGTCGTCACGACGATCTTCTGCCCTTTGGCGATCAGGTCGTCGAGGATCACCTTGAAGAGTGCCGCCGCCTCGTCGCTGTCGGTTCCGAGCTCGATCTCATCCACGCCGACGAGCGCCTCGCTCTGCTGGAAAAGCTGCGAGAACTGCTGCATCCGCCCCGCGAAGGTCGAGATGTCGTTTTTGACATTCTGCGGATCGTCGATCACCGCTTCGAAACGTTTGAAATTGCCGATGACGGAGTGGTGTTTGCTGATCTTCATCGGGACCAGGTATTTGGCCATCAGGGCCGCCGAGAGGATCGCCTTGAGCAGCATCGTCTTGCCCCCGGCGTTGACCCCGGTGATCATCAGGACCGATTTCGAGAAGTCGACACTGACCGGCTTGGGCTTGTGCAGCGCGGGGTGTTCAAAACCGACAAGTTTGATCTGCTTGCTCCGCTCGGTTTTGATGATCGCCAGACCTCTTGCCCGTGCAAAGTGGACACGCGCCTGATAGTGGTCAAAACGGTCGA
>CAZNQJ010000208.1:0-3980 GCA_964575205.1 uncultured Campylobacterales bacterium
TATGCAACAACCCGAAAACGCGCGAGGCGTGGGAAAACGCCCTTTATCAGGCTGCACAGGTCGGCGGTGCCAAATCGGCTTTCCTGCCCACGATCGATGGCTCGCTGCAGGCGGCACGGACAGCGGTACATAACGGTGTTCAATATACCCAGACTGGCGCTTCGCTGAACCTTGGCTACCTGCTGTTTGACTTCGGCGGACGGGAAGCCTCGCTCAAAAGCGCCGCTTTGACGCTTGATGCGCTCAACCAGACCCAGGAATCGGTTATCCAGACCCTTTTTTACGCGACCGTTGATGCCTATGACCAGTACCTCGCCGCACGCTATTCGCTCGATGCGACAAAGGAGTCGGAAACCGCGGCACTGGAGAGTTTCAACGCCGCGCAGGCCAGGTACGATGCAGGGGTCTCCACCCTGGCCGACATGCTGCAGACCAAGACCGCCTATGCGCAGGCAAAACTTGAGCGCATCCGCGCCGAAGGCATCCTCGAGATTACCAGGGGGACCCTTGCCAATCAGATGTCGATCCCTCCCGACAGCGATTTTACGGTGCGCGCACTCGCCTCGACGGTACCGGAAGACTATGAGGACAGTATCAAAAGCGCGATGCAGACGGCACTCGGTCTGCGTCCCGATCTTGCCGCGGCAAAGGCCCGGATCGACGCGGCCGACGAATCTGTAAAAAAGGCCCGCGCTACGGGGCTGCCGAAGATCGCGTTGTACGGTTCGCTCGACATCTCCGACAGTACTCGGACAGGGAGCACCCAGGTCGGAAGTTATCAGAGTGCGACGGCGGGCATATCTGTTTCGATCCCGCTCTTTAGCGGCTACGCCACGACCTACGCGATCGAAGCGGCCAAAGTACAGTCGGCGATCGAGCGGACCCGCTACGATGCTATTAATCAGCAGGTCACGCTGGATGTCTGGAAATCCTATCATGCCCTCATGACCCTGACGCAGGTCTACCGTACCAGTCTCGATCTGCTGCAAAGTGCCGAGGCATCCTCAGAGACCGCATTGGGGCGCTACAAAAGCGGCGTGGGTACGATCACGGAGCTGCTGATCGCCCAAAGCGCATTGGCCTCAGCCAAAGTGCAGAAGATCCAGGCCTTCTTCAACTGGTACACCGCCAAAACCGCTCTGGCGTTTGCGATGGGGCGGCTGGATTTAGGCAATATGAAGAGAGAACAGGACCAATGATGATAATAAGACGATCTGTATTTTTGAAACTATTTCTTGCTGCGGCACTGCTCGGCGGCGGTTACTACTGGTGGGAGCGGCAGACGCGCGAACCGGCGGAAGCACGCTACAAAACCTATACGGTCACAAAAGAGACCATCATCCAGTCGGTCGCCGCCAACGGCACCCTCAACCCGGTCATTTTGGTCAGTGTCGGCACGCAGGTCTCAGGAACGGTCAAAAAGCTCTATGTCGATTACAACGACAAGGTCCAGAAAGGGCAGGTGCTCATGGAACTTGATCCTTCCCTTTTCAGCGCTCAGGTCAAAGCGAGCGAAGCCAACCTTAAAAACGCACGCTCCTCGCTGGCACTGGCCGAACTCAACGATAAGCGGATGCGTCCGCTCTTTAAGAAAGGGTATATCTCCGCACAGCAGATGGATGAGACGACCTATGCGCTACAGGCGGCGCGTGCCCAGGTCGATCTCGCCTCTGCCCAACTGGAAAAAGACCGGACCAACCTGCGCTATTCGGTGATCCGCTCCCCGGTCTCCGGTGTTGTTGTGGACCGCACGGTCGATGTCGGCCAGACGGTGGCGGCCAGTTTCCAGACACCTACGCTCTTCAAGATCGCACAGGACCTGAGTAAAATGCAGATCGACGCCAACTTCGCCGAGGCCGATATCGGCGGCATACGGATCGGCCAGAAGGTGGAATTTACGGTTGATACCTTTGCCGGGCGGACGTTTGAAGGGGTGGTCAGACAGATCCGGCTCAATGCCACGACGCAGCAAAACGTCGTGACCTATGACGTGGTCGTCGCGGTCAACAATCCAGATGAGATCCTTCTGCCGGGTATGACGGCATATGCCAATGTCATTCTGGCCGTGCGCAAAGATGTCATCGCCGTTCCGGTATCGGCGTTTCGTTTCAGGCCCTCAGAAGATGCGAAGGCCAAGGGGCAGAGCAAAATGGCCAAGAACCAAAAGCCCGTCATCTACCTCCTGAAAAACGGCAGGATCGAGCCCATCGAGATTCAAGAGGGAATCAACAACAACAAAATGGTCGAAGTGCTCTCGGCCAATCTCAAAGAGGGCGACAAGGTCGTTATCGAAGAGAACCGCGGCAGCGGCGGGTCAAAATCCGGCGGAAGTTCGATGCGGGTGAGAATGTTCTGATGGCCGAATCGCTCATACAGATCAGCGGGCTTGTCAAAAACTATCAGACCGAAGCCGGTCCGATCAATGTCCTGAAAACACTAGATATATCGATCGGTACGGGGGAATTTGTGGCGATCATGGGCCCCTCTGGTTCCGGAAAATCGACGTTTATGAATATTTTAGGCTGCCTCGACGGCTTTGACGAGGGACGCTATCTGCTCGACGGGGCAGATACGCGCGCGCTCTCGAAGGATGAACTGGCCGACCTGCGTAACAAGGTGATCGGTTTTGTGTTTCAGGGCTTCAACCTGCTGCCGCGTATCAGCCTGATCGAGAATGTCGCCCTCCCGCTGATCTACGCCAATGTTCCGAGGTCGGAGCGTCTGGCACGTGCCGCGGAGATGCTGGAGAAAGTCGGGCTGGGCAGTTTCCTTGATGCCCGGCCCAACAAGATCTCCGGCGGCCAGCAGCAGCGTGTCGCGATTGCGAGGGCGCTGATCAACCGCCCTCGCATCATTCTTGCAGACGAGCCGACGGGCAACCTTGATACGAAAACGGGAAAAGAGATCATGGCGCTCTTTGAAGAGCTTAACCGGAAAGAGGGGATCACGATCGTGCTTGTAACCCATGAGCCCGACATCGCGGCGTACGCCGACCGCCTGGTCAGTTTCCTCGACGGACGGATCGTCCATGACGGTACACATGAAGAGATGGGAGAGATGCCATGATCTGGGAGATGCTTTTGGAGGCGTGGCACTCGATGGGCGCCAACCGGATGCGGACCTTTCTGACAATGCTGGGCATGATCATCGGCGTAGGTGCGGTGATATTGATGCTGGCGATCGGGCAGGGGGTGCAGGAGCGTATCAAGGCGTCGATCGATTCGATGGGGAGCAACCTCTTTATCGTGCTTTCGGGCTCGACCACTACGGGCGGGCTGCGGGCGGGATCGGGCGCTACGCCCACGCTGACGGTCGCCGACGCACAGTCCATCGGGGAGCTGCCGGATGTCATTGCGGTTGCCCCTACAGTCCGGGGGACGGCACAGATCGTCTACGGCGCCAACAACTGGAGCACCGCCGTTTACGGGACGACACCGGGCTATTTCGAGGCAAGGGCATGGAACCTCTCGGAGGGCTATCTCTTCAGCGATTCGGATGTCCGCTCCGGCACGCGGATGGCCGTGGTCGGCAAGACCGTCGTCGACAACCTTTTCAACGGCGAAGATCCTGTCGGCAAGACGATACGGATCAACCAGAGTCCCTTTCTCATCGTAGGCGTTCTTGCCCCCAAGGGACAGAACATGGACGGCCGGGATCAGGATGATTCGGTAATCATACCCGTGACCACCGCACAGCGTCAGCTTTTCGGATCGGTTTTCCAGGGCACGGTGCGTTTTATCATGGTGCAGACGGTCTCGGCCGAGGTGATGTCCAAAGTACACCGCGAGATCGAGTTTCTGCTGCGCAGGCGCCACCATATTCAGGACAACATGGACGATGATTTCACGATACGCAACCTTACCGCCATGGCGGACGCGGCAGCGGAGACGACCAAAATGCTTTCGTTTATGCTCGGTGCCATCGCGTCGATCTCGCTTGTCGTCGGGGGGATCGGCATCATGAACATCATGCTGGTCTCC
>CAZNQJ010000209.1:0-3963 GCA_964575205.1 uncultured Campylobacterales bacterium
CGAAGAGGTCGACAATGAGATCGGAACTGTCACCAAAGAGGGCGATACCTACTACATCACCTTCAAAAAACTGATCGCCGAAAACGGCAAAGTGCTGGAGTCGGTCCACAGCGGCAACGTCAACCCGATCACACTGCCGGTCAAGCTGCCGCCGTACACTTTCCTGCGCATTCCGGCTACAGACGATATGACGCAGATTCCGAAAGTATAAAAAAGAGACAGGTGCTACAAGAAGCAGCAATAGAAGTTAGAGTATAATTTCACCATAAAAACCGGCAGGCAGAAAAGTTTGCCCATTAAGGAAAGAAATGAAATTTGTTTCAATCATCATCGGAAGTAAAAGTGACTATGAAGTTATGAAGTCATGTGCAGACACGTTGGAAGCTTTTGGTGTTTATTATGAACTTATCATCTCTTCAGCACACCGTTCTCCCGAGCGTACAAAAGAGTATGTTGCTGCAGCAGAGAAAAAAGGGGCGCAGGTCTTTATTGCGGCAGCCGGTATGGCCGCGCACCTGGCAGGTGTCCTCGCCTCCAAGACCGTAAAACCGATCATCGGTGTGCCGATGAGCGCTTCGGCCCTAAACGGTATCGATGCCCTTCTCTCAACAGTGCAGATGCCGGCAGGCATGCCGGTTGCGACTGTCGCTATCGGCAAAGCCGGTGCGATCAACTCGGCCTACCTTGCGATGCAGATCCTGGCACTGAACGATGAAGATCTCTCCGTCAAACTGAAAGAGGACCGTATCGCAAAGGCGAAAAAAGTCGAGATGGACTCTTTGGAGATCGAGACTATTATTAAGTAACACTGATATGGGCAAAGCCCACATCAGTTCTCGCTGGCCGCGACGGCACTAAAGCACAAAAATGCTTTCGGCATTTTCGTCAATGCTATAACTTCCGCTGTCCAAATGACACGAAAAAGTGAATGAATCATGAAGATCGACAATGCCTGTGTTGAATGTATCATCAATCAAAGCCGACGCGTCACTGATGCGATCCGATCGGATGAGGCATTGAGCAGACGTATTATCTCCAGGGTTGAGGCGCTGGGAAAACACTTCGACTTTACACAATCGCCTCCTGAAGTGGCGGCCGATGTCTATGAAGAGATGGCACTGATCACCGGGATGGACGATCTTTATGGCGAACTCAAGGCGCATGCTACCGAAAAGGCCAAGACATTTCTCCCCCAACTCCACCTGGAGCTGGCGAATAGCTCCGATAAACTTCTGACGGCGATCAAGATCGCCGTTGCGGGCAATGTCATCGATCTCGCCTCCGAGGTCACCTTCGATCTGAACGAGGAGATGGCGAAGATCTTTGAGACCGACTTTGCCCATGATGATCTCGGTCTGCTTGAAGAGGCGCTGCAAAAGGCCTCGACGCTGCTCTATATCGGTGACAATGTGGGCGAACATATCTTCGACTATCTCTGTATCGAGACCCTGCAGAAGCTCTATCCTGAACTTGAGGTCTATTACATGGTGCGGGGCAATCCGATCATCAACGATGTGACGATGCTCGAGGCGAAAGAGGCCGGATTCGAGAAGCTCTGCCATCTGGTCGACAGCGGTGTCAACACCCCCGGGTTTGCCTACGAACGGGCGAATGAAGCGAGTCGGAAGCTTTTTGACGAGGCCGATCTGATCATCACAAAGGGGATGGGCAATTACGAGTGTCTCTCTCCTTCACCGAGAGCTAACCTCTGTTACCTCCTGAAAGTGAAGTGCAGCGTTGTGGCCGCCTCGCTGGGCCGGGATGTCGGTGACATCGTCTGCAGAATGAACTGATGTATTCACGGACGCTCGTCTCTGCCCAACTCTTTTTGATAGGCCTGATGGCACTCTATTCCGGCGGGATCTTCCACTCTATTTCCGCCACGGCCGTTCTGGCTCTCGGGTTCTGTTTTGGCATCTGGGCCATACTGCATAACAGGCTCGGTAATTTCAACATCAGACCCGAACTCAAGGAGGGGTGCGCATTGGTAATGAGCGGTCCCTACCGGCTGGTCCGCCATCCGATGTACACCTCGGTCATGCTCATCGCATTGGCGATGGCCATCGGTACGCCGACACCGCTGGAGTGGAGCGGTTTCATCTTCTTGGCGGCAGTACTGTTCTTGAAGGCGGAGAGGGAAGAGCGGTTCTGGTGTGTCGAAAACAGCGTGTACGAAAACTATATGAAAAAGACAAAAAGGTTTCTGCCTTTTATCTATTAGTGGTGGTTGTGGCGGCTTTTCATCTTTGAGAGGTGCTCGTCGCGTCTTTTCTCATAAAGCGCACGCAGCGCTTCTTTTGAGACTTTAGGCGGTGTAACAGCAGCAGCTGAAGGCGACTTTGTAGTAGCTGCCCTGAAAAAGGGGATGCCGGAAGCTTCGAGCATGTTGTCCCTGATTTCCGCAAATTCAAAGCGTTTGTTCTTTTTGCTGAAGAGCAGGATGTCACCGCTTTCGCTCTCCATCCAGGTAAGATGTTCGTCGCCCTGCAGGCGGTAGGTTACCTCTGTTCCGTCTGGCTGGGTGAAGATGCGTTTGCCCTGGAAGGCGGGCGCCGCGGTTAAAAGCGAGGTGATGAATGACAGGATCAATAAGTATCGCATAAATAGGCCTTAATTAGTGATATCGACAGTCATACTGCTGCCGACACCGGAAATATTGTTAATCGTAATCCCTGTTGAGGATGAGTAGTAGCTGTCGCTGTTTGGTGTTGTATTCGGTGAAAACTCGGTTTTGTTGCCGCTGTAATAGAGATTTTTGGCATCTCCGGCAGCATAGGGAGTGTCATCAAGAACCGGGTTGTTCGCCTCTTCAAGGTCCATGCCTTTGTGCGAAACATTGGTATTGACGGCAAAATAATTGTTGTTTATGACGTTTTCATCGATGTGCCAGATGGCCAGCCCCCCTCTATAGGTGCCATCCAGTGGATAAGTGAGTCCGCGGTCGTAGCCGGTCGTGGTGCGGTTTTCCAGTAAAAAATATTCCGTATCGCTGATGCGCACTTTGACAATGTTGTAGTCCGAATAGCCGGTACCGTTCAACGTGACAGTGCCGCTCTCTTCAGCAGGCGTATACCAGCCTGCATGAATCTTGCTCCATGCCGAAAAGGGAACAGGGGTCTGACCCGCCTTCTCCCGGCTGCTCGCCTGTCCCCATGTTCCTGAGGACATAAGAGCGAAATACCCGATTCCGGCGGATCTGTTACTGACATCGTACAGATCCGGAAGGTCAAAGGCGGCATGTCCGAGTTCGTGGGCAATGATCCCGATGGTCGCATCATGACTGACCGTTGAGGAGTCGAAATGACGTTCGCCGAGGAGGGAGTATTTTCCGCCAGTGCTGCATCCCATCACGTAGACCCCGTTGACATGGGGTGTGTACTGTGCGTCGGTACAGAATGTATGCGCCCAGATGCCGTTTCCAAACATTCCGCCGGAGTAGGCATCCTCTTCGCCGGCCATGATGAAGGTGATGAGGAGCTCATCAGTCGTCAATGCGCCGTTATGGTCATTGTCATAAAGGCTGAAATCGAAACCAGACTCGGAGACGGCAGTGACGGCAGTTTTAAAATCGGAATGAACAGCGCTTTTATACGCAGCACCGTCGATATTAAGGTTTTTGTCGGGATCGGGATGATTGTGCGTTAAATATACGGTGACGACACCGTTGTCTGCACCGCTCCCCTCGGCAACCGGAGAGTAGAGCAATTGGCCGGCTGAGACCTCATTCATATAGTGGTTCAGCTGCTTCGTTTGTGCGCCGAATATATTTTCCGCCCAGATACTCTCACTGCTTACTAAATGCTGGTTTTCGTAGTCCAAGCGTATGACCAGCATACGATGCTGCTTGGTTGCTTCTTTCGACGTATCATAATCTGTTGAGTAGTTATTCGGAGCTGTCAAATCAGCAATGTCGCCCGTACTGGTACCGCCGCTCCCGCAGGCTATAAAGATGAAAGGAAAGAA
>CAZNQJ010000210.1:0-3953 GCA_964575205.1 uncultured Campylobacterales bacterium
GTTCAAGTAGCACTACGGATATCAAAGCGTTGCTTCCCGGCGCGGTATGGAAGATCGTTGCCAATCCGGGCCAGAGTGTTCACGAGGGTGATATCATCCTTATCATTGAGTCAATGAAAATGGAGATCGATGTTGTTGCGCCAAAAGGCGGTGTGATCAAATCAATCAACGTTGCCATCAATGACAAAGTGGTTGAAGGTCAAGTCGTAGCAGTCATTGGATAAGCTGATGAAATCGATTGTAATCAAACTTTTTGCACTGCTGCTTTTCAGCTTCTCGCTGTATGCGGCAGATACCCATGCAACTGTCGTAAACGAAGAGGCGCCAAGCACGCACAAAGAAGAGACATATAAACCGAAACCGCTGAGTGAGATGACGGCAGGATTTTTCTCGTCAACCGGTATCAATGCTATTTTGTACCCGGACCCTAATGAGGTGAATTCCCACGGTCATGCGATGAGTGATTTTCATAAGTCATGGGGTCGTGTGCTGATGATCCTGGTCACTTTCCTGCTCTTCTATCTGGCGATCGCCAAAGGGTATGAGCCGCTCTTGCTTCTGCCGATTGCGTTCGGCGGTTTGCTGGCGAATATTCCGGTGGCCAATATCGCAGGGCCTCACGGCTTCCTCGGTGTTATCTATCAAGCGGGTCTGGCCAATGAGATGTTCCCGATCATCATCTTTATGGGTGTCGGTGCGATGACCGACTTCGGTCCGCTCCTTTCCAACCCTAAAACGGCACTGCTTGGCGGTGCAGCCCAATTCGGTATTTTCGGAACCCTGGTCGGTGCGGTAGCACTTTCGCAATACACCGATATCTTTGATTTTACGTTGCAGCAAGCCTCGGCGATCTCGATCATCGGCGGTGCGGACGGTCCGACATCGATCTTTATTGCGACGAAACTTGCCCCGGAGCTGCTGGGTGCGATCGCGGTCGCTTCCTACTCCTATATGGCTCTTGTGCCGATCATCCAGCCGCCGATCATGCGGGCGCTTACAACGAAAGCCGAACGCAAGATCAAGATGACGACACTGCGTCACGTCTCGCGTCTGGAGAAGCTTGTTTTCCCTATTTTGGTTCTTAGCCTGGCTATTTTGCTTTTGCCTGATTCGACGCCGCTTATCGGTGCCTTTATGTTCGGTAACTTCCTAAAAGAGTCCGGTGTGGTCGAGCGTCTTTCCGATACGCTTCAGAATGCGCTGATCAACATCGTGACGATCTTCCTGGGTCTGGGCGTCGGTTCCAAACTGGCGGCAGACCAGTTCCTGGTTGTCGATACGCTTGCGATCCTGATCCTTGGTCTTATCGCTTTCTCTGTCGGTACGGCTGCGGGTGTTATTATGGCCAAGATCATGAATATGTTCCCCGGTACAAAGGTCAATCCGCTTATCGGTTCGGCAGGTGTCTCCGCCGTACCGATGGCAGCGCGTGTTTCGAACAAGGTCGGTATGGAATATGACCGTTCGAATATGCTGCTGATGCATGCAATGGGCCCTAACGTTGCCGGTGTCATCGGTTCGGCCGTTGCCGCCGGTGTTATGATCTCTATCTTCGGATAAATCAGACAATCAGACGGTGGTCCTGCCATCGTCTTTTCCGCATATCTTCTCTTTTTTTTCTCATTTTCCCGTTTTTCATAAATAAATAGGACAGGTTTTTATAAACTTAAGTATTTAGAGTATTAATTTATATTATGATTGATACTATTTCAACGATTTAGTGCTGATTTGGCAATAGTGATGGGAGCTGTTTATGTTTTGGTTCGTTTTTATTTCGATAATTCTGTTTATTATTTTTCTGATTGTCCTTCTGTTTTCGAGTCAAAGTTCCAGTGACAACAGGGCAAGACGTCTGAAAGATGAACTCGTAGTAAAAAACAAGATCCGTGAAGAGAAACTGCCGGTACCGAAAAAAGCAGAGCCAAAAGCTAAAAGAGAGCCGAAAAAGCCCAAAGAACCGAAGGTTGAAAAGAGTGTTGCCACAGCGGCTGCAGTCGAAGAGATTAAAGCCGTTGAAGAGAAGGCCCCTTCAGTCATAGAGATAGTTCCGGATATCGAAGAGAGCGGCTCGAAGAGAGCAGCGGATCAACTGCCGGAAGAAGCCTTTGTCGCAGAAGATAGGGCTGAAGAAGCCGTTGCTGAAGAGCCAGCAGCCGAAACTTTTGACGAAGCGGCAGAATATGAGATGCCAGAATCCGTAGAGCCGAGCCCGGCAGCTCAAGAAGCTCCTATCACTGAAGAAGCGTTTGAACCAAGCGTAGAAGATGTTAGCGCCGAAGTAGAAGAAGCGGTATCGCCGGAACCGGTGATTGAAGAGGTGCCAACGGCTATTGAAGGCGAAGCGGCAGCGGTTGAAGAGGAGGCACCCGGCGAAGAAGCTGAAGCAATAACAGCAGAAGAGGCCTACAACTACCTTCCTTTCGATAATACCCGCGCCATGGAGGAGTTCGGGTTGCCTAAAGAAGATGCCGATCTCTTTGTTGTTGATCTCATCTCCCAGATCGAAGATGAGCTGCCGGCGCTGCAGGTGGCTGTAGAAGCGCGCGATAACAAAAAAATTGAAGATATATCGCATATGATCAAAGGTTCGGCAACCAATCTGGGCACGGGCGGCGCTGCCGATGTACTGGTCGATTTCAATACCTACATGAAGAGCGGCAACGACCCCGTTGTGATCGCAGCCCATATGCGTAATCTTAATCGCGCGCTTGCCGACTTGAAAGAGCAGTTTCAATAAGGCAATACGCAGATGCCGACGCCGTTTCAAGAGGCCGTTTACGCCGCATTGCAAAAAATCCCTAAAGGCTCTGTAACGACCTATGGCGCGATCGCTGGCTATCTTGGAACGAAAGCGGTGCGTGCTGTCGGCAATGCAGTCGCCGGAAACCCTTTTGCCCCCGAGGTCCCATGCCACCGCGTTGTCCCTGCCGGCGGAAAGATAGGCAACTATTCGGGTGAAGGCGGTGTTGAGACCAAGATCAGACTGCTTAAAGAAGAGGGCGTACTTGTCAAGGACGGCAGGATCGTAGCATTTGAGCAGCATAAGTATGTTTTTGAGATCAATCACGAGGCATCGCTCAAGAAACAGCGGTGACACGTATGGCCCGCCTGCTATACAACCTCTACAGTATAATTGATGATAAACACCCAGTGCCAGTTTGTAATTCACAGTGATACTTGGTTTATGAGGTATTCATCATCCCAGTGTCTATCGAAACAGTTTAATTCATTTAAGATGCTTTCTCATTGAAAATAGAGGTTGAAAAGATGCAAAAGGTTTCTCAATTGTGCCGCAATAAAAATTAAGAGAGTAAAAAGGTTATCTACGCAACAATTACGTAGATAATTTAAGGATGTGAAGATGGAATACAAGCTCAGGAACTCTTTCGGGTTTCGGATCAGCCTTGTGGCCAACAGGGTGCATGCGATGTTTGCCCGGGGGATTGAGCCCTACGGCATCGCACCTGAGCAGTTTGCAGCGATGAAAATAATCAGTGACGACAGTGAAACGAACCAGTCAAAGATCGCGGAGATGCTGGGCAAAGGGAAACCGACAGTGAGCCGTACTCTTGATGTGCTTGAAAAGAAAGGGCTTGTTGCCCGTGACGAGCTTGAAACAGACCGCCGGGCAAAGCGTATCCGTCTGACCGGGGAGGGGGAAGCAGTGCTTAACGCAGTGACCCCCTGTGCCCAAAGGTTTAACAATACGATCAGAGAACAGCTTGATCCGCAGGAGATCGAGACATTTTTCAAAGTGCTCGAGACAATACTCGAAACAGTGGATCAGTACGATACAACAGGAGAAAAAGAAGATGATAAGTAAAACAACTGCAGCCCTGCTGCTGGCAGCCGTAATGGCATCCGGAATCTCTTCACTGCAGGCTGCTGAGTCGAAGCAGACGGCTGCCCAGGGGGCGATGGCGCCAAAGGTGGACGTTTATACGGTTAAAACG
>CAZNQJ010000211.1:0-3952 GCA_964575205.1 uncultured Campylobacterales bacterium
TTTCAGGACCCAGTTATTTGATTCAGTTGCACAGGATGTAAAGACAATATCATCAGCATCAGCGGCATTGATCGCCGTATAGACCTGATCAATTGCTTTAGAGATCGCAGGATGAGAAGCAGTGCCAAACTTGTGAAGAGAGTTTGGGTTTCCATAGGTTTCGCTGAAAAACGGAAGCATCGCTTCAAGTACCTGAGGATCGACCATTGTTGTTGCATTGTTATCCATATAGACCTGCATATGTTTCCCCCGATAATGATTATTAATTTAAATAGGACAATTTTTATCCTATTTCGATGGTGAGATGATAGACTAAGAGTTGTTATAGCTTCCTTAAGCTTTCTTTATACTGATTTTACTTTAAGAATCGGTCTCCAGGGAGGGTTTTACGGCAGTTAAACAGGAGAAGATCTACTTACTGCTTCTCTCTTTCAGCGATCTTTTATACTCTTTTTCAAATTTCTTGCGGCGTGCATAGGAGAGTTTTTCAATAAACAGTTTGCCCCGAAGATGGTCCATCTCATGCTGAACGGCAATACTCAATAGTTCTTCGGCCTCTAACGTGCACTCTTGCCCGTGACGGTCCTGATAAGTGATGCCTATCTTCTCAAACCGTTCCACATCTTCATAAAATTTCGGCACACTCAGGCAACCCTCCTGATAGACAGTGCTCCCTTCAGTGTAGGTGATACGCGGATTGATGATCTCGAGAAGATTTTTTTTGTCCTGTGCCCCTTCTTCATCGTCATTGGGCAGGTTGATGATAAGCACTTCGACCGCGCGATCAACCTGTATCGCTGCAAGACCGATCCCGTTAGTCTTAATCATTGTCTCATACATATCGTCCAAGAGGGTATGCAGTTCAGCATTAAATTCGCTGACAGGTTCGGAGATAGCCTTTAGGCGTTTGTCGGGGTAAGTTACGATAGGAAGAATCATGTTGGGTTCTCTAAAAGAAAAGCTTACTCGCTCTTCTCTTTCTTATTAAGGACTTCGTCAATCAGACCGTAGGCTACTGACTCGTGTGCACTCATGAAGTTGTCACGGTCTGTGTCCAATTCGATCGTCTCGATCTTTTGACCTGTATTTTTCGCCAGGATCTCGTTAAGTTCAGCTTTCATACGCAGGATCTCTTTTGCCTGGATCGCGATATCGCTTGCCTGTCCCTGCGCGCCGCCAAGCGGTTGATGGATCATAATACGTGCATGCGGCAGTGCAAAACGTTTCCCTTTTGCGCCGGAGCTGAGCAAGAACGAGCCCATTGAAGCCGCCTGGCCGATACAGATCGTCGCCACATCGGGACGGATATAGTTCATTGTGTCGAAGATCGCCATCCCCGAAGTCACAACGCCGCCCGGAGAGTTGATGTAAAAGTAGATATCTTTTTCAGGGTCTTCTGCTTCCAGGAACAGCATCTGCGCTACGATCGTTGAGGCGACCTGATCGTTCACTTCGCCGCTTAGCATGATGATACGGTCTTTTAACAGACGTGAGTAGATGTCGTAAGAGCGCTCTCCGCGACCGGTATTCTCTACCACATAAGGAATATAGCTCATTACGCTTCTTCTTTGACCGTATCGTTCAGAAGTTTGGAGAGTACCTTGTCTTCTACCATCGCCATCTGAATCGCAGGAAGGTAGCCGGACTGCTGGTACTGCTTGTAAACCGCTGACGGATCCTGACCCATCTGCATTGCTTCGAAATAGATCGTCTGCATAAGCTCCTGCTCTGCAACTTCAATGCCTTCAGCTTTTGCAAGTGCATCGATAATAAACGTTGCCTTCACAGAGCGCGCTGCATCTTCGCGGAACTCTTCACGAAGCGCCTGTACTTTATCGACATTTTCTCTAAGCTCTTTAATCTCATCTTCGCTCATCGTCTGCGCTTTTTTGTTAAGCGCCATGTCCATCTCCTGTTCGACTACGAACTTAGGAAGATCGACATTGATCTTTTCAACAAGAAGTTCAAGCATCTGAGGTTTAAGCTCTTCATTGTAAAGCTTTGTCACCTCTTCGTTCTCAAGCTGCTGTTGGACCTTCTCTTTAAGCATCTCCATTGTCGCCTCTTCTTCACCCGGAAGCATCTGTTTTGCCAGTTTGGCATCATGGCGAGGTTTCTTCTTGGTCTGGATCTCTAGTACTTTGACTTTGAACTCGGCATCTTTGCCTGCAAGTTCTTTGCTGCCGTAGTTTTCAGGGAAGGTTACGCTGATCGTCTTCTCTTCCTCTTTTTTCATGCCGATGACCTGGTCTTCAAAACCGGGAATGAACTGTTTAGAGCCCAATGTAAGCGAGAAACCTTCCGCTTTTCCGCCGGGGAACGCTTCGCCGTCAACAAAACCTTCGAAGTCGATCATCGCCGTGTCGCCTTCAACAAGGGCACGGTCCTCTTCTACCGCTTCAAACGGTGCCTGCGCGAGTGCAAGTTCATCGATGCGCTCTTTTACGCTGGCAGCGGTGATCTTCGGCTTTTTAAACTCCGGGACAAGTGCCTTATAATCACCCAAATCGATCTCAGGACGAATAGCAACCGTAACTTCGACATCAATATTCTCTTCACCTTTGTCGAATTTAGTGATCTGCGGCTCGCCGATCAGTGCTTCGTTTGATACACCAAGCTCAGAAAGACCGGCTGAAAGAACATCACGAAGTACTTCCGCTTCCGCATCCTGAACAAGACGTTCTCCATACTGCTTTTTAACTGCTGATACGGGTACTTTACCTTTACGGAAACCTGCGATCTTCGCTGTTTTAGCGATCTGCTTCGCTATCTTTTCTACGTTTGCGGCGACTTCCGCGTTTGTGATCTGTGCTTCAATTGTTGCGTTTGCACCATCAATTTTATTGGCTTTAACGTTCATCTAATCCCTTTATCTTTTGCCCTATCGGCTGAATAAAAATCTGGGCAATAATAGCGAAAAAGTGCTGACAAGTCCATTATAAGAGTTTGCCGGTCAGCTCTAGCGGTGCACAATGCCTGTAAAAGTAACCTAACACCAGGGATTTTTCTCAGTCAATTCGTGGTATTCTTTTAAAATGAAAACAAACGAACAAGAAGCATTTGAAACAGCAGTTAGAACAATGATGAAGAGTGTGGGTGAAGACCCGGCACGAGAGGGGCTCATAAAAACGCCCGAGCGCGTCTACAAAGCCTTTGAATTTATGTACAGCGGGTATAAAGAAGACCCGACGAAGATCCTGCAGTCTGCTATCTTTACCAGCTCTAATGATGAGATGGTACTCATCAAAGATATTGAGCTCTACTCCACCTGTGAGCACCACCTTCTGCCGATCATCGGCCGGGCGCATGTCGCCTACATCCCTGACGGCAAGGTGGTCGGCCTCTCCAAGATCCCCCGCGTGGTCGATATCTTTTCACGCCGCATGCAGATCCAGGAGCAGCTGACCGAACAGATCGCCGAAGCCATTATGAACGCACTCGATCCAAAAGGGGTGGCCGTCGTCATCCAGGCCCGCCATATGTGCATGGAGATGCGCGGTGTTCAGAAGATCAACTCCATGACAACATCAAGCGCACTTCGCGGACTCTTCAAAAAAGACGAGAAGACAAGAGCCGAGTTCTTCAACCTTATCAATGCACCGATGGGCAACCGCTACTAAGCGAACTGCCCGATTGATTTAAGAAAACATTTATTAATGGTTGCCGTTGCATCTGTTATAATGAAACAAAAAAATCGGAGTAACCCCATGAAAAAAACTGTTCTCTCTCTACTTCTTGCCCTTAGTTTGTCCCAGGCAGACTGCACCTTCTCACAGCCTGATAATGTCGATGTAACCTGGAAAGCCTTTAAGACTCCATTAAAGCTCGGTGTCGGCGGGCACTTCACCAATACTGACTTTAAAGCAGCATCACTCAAAGCACCGATGCTCAAGACACTTTTGGTCGGTTCGACGGTCACTATTGCCGTGGCAAGCGTCGACTCCAAGAACAG
>CAZNQJ010000212.1:0-3948 GCA_964575205.1 uncultured Campylobacterales bacterium
GGCATTTAGTGCCACCCTGCATTACACTTTAGTGTTTTATTCTCTGTCGCGCCAGCGAAGAAATCTTGAGGGAAAGAAGAGAGGCGCTTTTATACTTCTGTACGTATTAACTTGCTTGCTAAAGATGATGCTATTTTTTTCATAAAAGTCAGTACGTCGGTCGAGGCCTTGCCGTAGAAACGAGAGACCTTTTTGTGGTATTTCTCAGCATTTGACATTTACAAGGGGGCAACACCTATTCAGAATCAGCGGCTACTCTGTTCTTACCCTCTTTTTTTGCTTTGTATAGTACATTATCCGCTCTGACAATAATCGTCTGCTTCGTTTTATCACTGTATTCCGCAACACCGAAACTGGCCGTAACGGTAACATTATTGGCAAATATTTCCTTCTCTATTGCACGGCGGATCTTGTCTGCCACTGTTAAAGCGCCGTCTATACTGCTCTGCTGGCAGATGATCAGGAACTCTTCGCCTCCCCACCTGCCGACAATATCACTCTCTCTGGATTGCGTTAACAGAATGTCGGCAACCTTTTGCAGCACCTTATCGCCTTCGTCGTGCCCGTAAGTGTCATTGATCTCTTTGAAATCATCAATATCGAGCATAATGACGGAAAAAGGCGTCTTGTAGCGTTCGGCAAAGGCCTCTGCCATCTCAATGCTCTTATATAGATAACGCCGGTTATAGAGCTTTGTCAGTGGGTCTGTTATCGACAGCTTCTCCAGTTCCTGATTGAGCGACGAAAGCCTTGTATTGTATCGCTGTACGATGACATATCGGTAGATCAGAAACGCCAAAACGGCTGCCAGTCCGCCCACTATCTTCCAGAACAGTGAGTAATTGAAACCCTGATCGTAATCAATACTTATCCACTGGTTCAGGATGCCCTGTTTTGTCTTCTCGTCAATATGATCGAGCGCTTTATTTAAAACAGTCAACAGCATCGGATCATCATTGCGTACCCCGTAACCGAGCTTCCAGTTCTGATCGATCCGCCCTGCGATTTTCAGGGTGCCGATGTAGCCCTTTTGCATCTGGTACCTGATGGTCGTCAGGCTGTCGATGAAACCGAACAACTTTCCCTGGGCTACTGCATTGAGCCCCTCTTCAATATTGTCAACCTCGACCAGCTTTATAGACGGGTATTCCTGCTTGAGCTGTTGCGTAAAGACATACCCTTTGACAACGCCGAACCTCTTATCAAGCACCTCTTTGAGATCCGCTATAAAAAACTTGTCGGTTGTTGTCGCGATAACCAGCGGAACAACCAGGTAAGGCGGGGTAAAGTTGAAGTACTTTTTTCGTTCCGGTGTCTCCGTTGCGAGGGAAAGCATATCACACTTGCGCGATTTGGCATACGCCATGGATTCACTCCAGCTACTGGTTGGAACCAGCCGAATAGGGATTCCGATATCAGACTCAACGATCCGCAAATAGTCAGCGCTCATACCGACATGCTTTCCGTCTTTGATCGCTTCAAAGGGCATCCAGTTGGGATCGACACAGACCCTGATCTCTTTTTTTTGCTTTAAATAGTTCTGTTCTTCACTGCTCCACATCGATCTATTATGATCGAGATTCAATACAAACGCATCATAATCTATTGTATTTTTAAGCAGTCCCATCACATTGTAAACAGTCGTGATCTTCTCTATCTTTTCCCGGCTGATATGGCCAAAATCTGCCTTGTCGAAATCAGCCAGCTTTTTCAAAGCATTGGCCTCAAACGTCAAGGCTGCTTTGGATTTTTTTTGTGCGTTGTATTTTTTGAGGATGAGCGCGACGGTCTCGTCAATGTGGCTGAAGGCATATTTCCACCCCTTTAAAGAAGCTTCGGTGAAGTCTATCGCCCTCTGGCGGTGCTCTCTGATCTCATCCGTACTGGTAAAGAGGATGTCGCTGTAAAAATCGAATCCGTAATCTTTCGGGTCAAAGATTGTGTACGCGATCCCTTTCTCTTTTAGCAAATAGGGTTCGTTTGAGATATAGGAAGCCATCAGATCCGTTTTTTTGTTGACCAGATCATTGACATTAAAAGAGTGTTTCTGTGTGATCATACTGGCTATCGATACGCCGCTCTGGTTTATCATTGCCCGAAGAGGTACGCTGTCCTGTGCATCCGGTGTCATCATCACTTTTTTGCCGGCAAAGTCCTTGACACTTCCAATATGGGAATCTTCTCTTGCCAGCAGTATCTCAGGAGAGGATTGCAAGAGAGCGGCTAAAAGAACGATATTCTTGCCGTCACTTTCATCAATGAGCAGAGATGAGCGGCCGACACCGTAGGTGGCTTTTTTACCGACGACTTCATCTGCCGGCACGATGCCGGGAGCAAACTTTTTTATCTCGACGTCTAGTCCTGCATCTTTGTAAAAACCTCTCTCTTTAGCCATATAGTAGCCTGCAAATTGAAACTGATCGAGCCATTGCAGCTGCAGCGTGACTTTTTGAGGGTTTTTATCTTCCGTCAAAAGCGGCGTCATCAGCATTAAGAGCAGCAAAACTAAGATCGGCTTCAAAACAGTATTCCCCGGCACATGGATTGACGATATATGATCTACTTTGCCCGTTTCACGGTTAAAGTCTACTGAGAAAAACAACGTAAAATCCGTCGGCCGCCGGCACCGTACATACCCCGTTCAAGGTTCAAGCAATAGCGGCGGCTTTTTCTGTCTACGGCGCAGCCAGTTCATAAACCGCAACAGTTTCAGCCGGGTAATGATCTGCCGCTCCAATTGGAACTTGCCGGGATAATCCATCAGCATCAGCCCCAGCAAAATACTCAACAGCCCCTGCCCCGGTGTCAGCAGCATGGCGATCCCTGCCAAAAAGATGATCACTCCGGCTAAATTCTTCAACGCCAGGACCGCATAGCGGAGCAGCGGATGAACCTGTTTCCATTGCGCAGGTCTGCGCCGTTTGGTTAAAAAGTAGTCAGAGGGTATCAATGCGACAAGCCATGGGAGTACAAAGAGCGTAGCAATAAATAGAAACAGCGAAGCGAAGGCTATAAAACCGAGCAGCATCTCGTGTTCGGCCATCCAATGGTTCAAAAAATCAAACACCTTTGTTATCCTTCCGTTTTCAATGGTAATGCTTTGACAGCGAAACCGCTATTTTCATATTGGGACAATCAAATGAAAGAGAAAACAGTACTACCTGACAAGTGCCGCTATAGCCACTAAAGATTATTTTATTAATTCAAAATCTGAAACGGCACAACCATTTTTTTCTTCCTGACTGTTGATGACACGTATGTTAACATTCTTAAATATCTTACTGGTATTGGGTTTAATCAAACCGTTTATCGTCTCTGTGTTGCTGGCAATCTCTGTTGCGCTTTTATCATGGTATCCGCAGCTTATTACAATATCTTTAATGGTGTATTGACTGGCGTTTTTGATTTTGAGATCGGCGTTCATCGTGCTTGCTGAAGCGGATTCCAGCCATGTTAGATTTTCTATCGTAACAAGCGGCTTGGCGATCTGTTTTCGTGCTGATGAGGAGAGGCTGCCGGCAAAAACCGTATCAATTTTAGCAATATTGTAAATAACTGTAAGAAAAAAAAACAAGAAAAACCATGTTTTAAATGAGAGCCTTACTGCTCTCTTTTCACCGCAGTATGGGCATGTTTTTGCATTTTCGCTTAGCTCTTGCTCACAATTTTTGCATCTGATTGGTTCTGCCACACGCCATCCCTTTATAACTATTTTGAATATTATACAACAAAAACAGTAAAATGGCCTATGCTGCGTTCGGGTTGGGTCTGCTGAATAAGGAGAGATCAGATGATGGAGGTAGCGGACAGTACCGTTATCGCAGATACTGTTTTGAGCCTATTCTCTTGAACTTTATGAAATAACTTACAGTAGGTAGATCAAAATGGGTATTACAAATGTCGTGTTCGTTGATACTGAGAAAAATCTGAAAGAAAATCGTTGTGTGG
>CAZNQJ010000213.1:0-3948 GCA_964575205.1 uncultured Campylobacterales bacterium
TATGTATCGGTCTACTAATACTTCAAACTCATCGCGATGATGTACTTTTACCCTTCATCAGGCCAGCATCAGCGCTTCGTGTTCAATTTCAGCGCCGTGCTGATCGGCGTGATGGCGGTGATGGTGATCTGGGGCGGCGTCGGAACGAGTCTGATCCCCTTTGTGCCCGGTGCCAACGGTCTGATCGATATTGCAAAGCAGGCGATCGAATCGCTGCAGATTTCGGGTTAAACAGACTTTTTGCACAAAACAACGGCATATTTGATCAGATTTTTACGGCATCTTTGGATATAATCGGATTAAAATTGATATTCTTGAACCCCGGTCAGCCCGGAGGTGCAAGAGCCAGGAAATAGTTGATGGTCTTGATGATAGACAATTATGACAGTTTTACCTATAACATTGTCCAGTATTGCCTGGAACTCGGTGCAGACCTGAAAGTGATCCGTAATGATGAGCTGAGTGTTGATGAGATCGCAGCGTTGAAACCTGAAAAGATCATCATCTCGCCGGGCCCGGCAACGCCAAACGAGGCGGGTGTCAGTCTTGATGTGATCGAACGATTTAAAGACGAGTTACCGATCTTCGGCATCTGTCTGGGCCATCAGAGCATTGCGCAGGCCTTTGGGGCCAAAGTCGTCCGTGCCAAGCACATGATGCACGGCAAAACGTCCATGATCGAGTGCAAGGGCGAAAGTGCGATCTTCAACAAGATGCCGGAGACCTTCAGAGCGACAAGGTACCACTCTCTGATCGTTCAGCAGGCAGATCTGCCGGATGTTATCGTCCCGACGGCTTACAGTGCAGATGACCATGAGATCATGGCGTTTCAGATCAAAGACCGCCCCATCTATGGTGTGCAGTTCCACCCGGAGTCGATCATGAGTGAATTCGGCCATGAGATGATAGGAAACTTCTTAAAGATATGAGAGAACGCATCATCCTTTTTGTACTTTTAGGATTTGATGCGCTGGTCCTCTTCTATGAGGTTTCGACCCTCTCCATAACCGCGCGTGAGGTCAATATCCTCTACCACGCACACTCTTTTCTACACTACCTGACGCAACTCTCCCTGACTGTTTTCGGACAAAACGATTACGCGCTGCGCCTGCCGATGATCTTTTTTCATCTGCTCTCGGTCCTGCTTTTGTATCGCGTCTCGAAGCCTTATGTCCGGCGCGACAGCGACCGTCTGTGGCTAGTCCTGGTCTATGTGCTGCTGCCGGGTGTCATCAGTTCGGCCCTGCTGGTCGACAATGCCGCCATTATGATCGCCGCGCTCTTTTTCCTGCTCTATCTTTATCAGCTCAAGTCGCCGCTCATCCCCTTCGTGCTTGTCGCTCTTTTAGCTATCGACGGTGCCTTTGTCTTTTTATATTTTGCGCTCTTTATCTATGCTTTGAACAAGAACAGCAAATTTTACATGGGGCTCAACGCCGTGCTCTTTTTTGCCGCCTATTATCTCTACGGTTTTGATACCATGGGCAAACCAAGCGGCCATTTCCTTGATACGATGGGTCTTTATGCAACGATCTTCTCTCCCGTTATCTTTATCTTTTTAGTCTACGTTCTTTATCGCAAGATGATCAGCAAAGAGTATGATATTACCCTCTATGTCAGCGGTGTCGTCTTTGTCGTCTCATTGCTGCTCTCCTTCAGGCAAAGAATCCATATAGAACATTTTGCACCGTATATGATGCTTCTGCTGCCTCTTGCTGCACAGACTTTTTTCAGCTCCTATCGGGTGCGCCTGCGTCCATTTAGGGGACGATACCGCGTACTGATCGCCGTCGGATTCACTATTTTGGTGTTTCACTTCTTTCTGCTTCTGTTGAACAAAGGACTTTACCTCTTTTTGGATGACCCGCAGCGCCATTTTGCCTATAATACCCATATCGTAAAAGAACTTTCAGGCGAACTGAAAGCGAAAGGGATCTCTTGTGTCAGTGTGAAAGAGAGGGATCTGCGGGAGCGTCTGAAGTTTTACGGCATCGGGTCCTGCAAGGCCAATACTATGGTGGCTGCACCGCTTGAAGAGGCGTCAGATGTTACGGTAAGTTACAATGGACGGATTGTAGCAGCTTATAATGTTACAAAAATACCCATAAATTGAATTGAAAAGCGTAGCAGACAACTTTGAAGAGAGTGCTGTAGTTATTGCATGCTATAATTTCTTGCAAAATATTTCGAAGGAGTTGCAATGGCTCAAAGAGCGATTCGTGAATACGACGGTAAAGCTATTTTCTCAAAACATTGGAGTAAATACTTCAGCGGTTTTCACTACGGATTCAAATCTGTACTGGTAAGCAGCGGTAAAGAACTACTGGAAAAAGCTGAAGAGCATGGTTTTGAGTGGCTGAAGCAGGACGCATTGGTTGCCAAGCCGGATATGCTGTTTGGTAAACGCGGTAAAAATGATCTTGTTCTTTTCAGAACGAACAAACCGGGTGATGTGACATTGGCGGACGCTGCGAAATGGATCGATGAGAAGATGGCTGTAACGACAACACTTCTTTCCGGTCAACATGGTCAACTGACACACTTTGTTGTCGAGCCGTTCACGCCGCACTCTCAAGAACAGGAATATTATATCTCTGCAACGACCGTAGGCGAAGATGACGTTCTTTACATGTCTGCTGAAGGCGGTATGGAAGTTGAAGAGGGCTGGGATGAAAAAGTCAATGAAGTGGCTATCCCGATCAATATGGATGATGCCGATATGGAACATGCTATCAAAGCCAATATTCCGGCGGACATTCAGGCTAAAGACAAAGAAGCGTTTGCATCATTTGCGATCCAGTTCTTTAAATTCTACCGTGACATGAATTTCGCCTACCTTGAGATCAACCCGATCGTTATGCTGGACAACAACGAGATGGCTATTCTTGACCTTGTTGCACGTCTTGACGATACGGCAGGTTTCATGATGGCTGACGCTTGGGGTGACATTGAATACCCTACAGCTTTCGGTATGGAAGATCAGTCTCCGGAAGAGAAAGCAGTTGCAGAAGCAGACTCCAAGTCGGGTGCTTCACTGAAACTGACTATCCTCAACCCGATGGGTCGCATCTGGACAATGGTTGCCGGCGGTGGTGCTTCGGTTGTTTACGCCGACACGATTGCTGACCTTTCCGGTGATGTCAAAGATCTTGCCAATTATGGAGAGTACTCAGGCGGTCCGACTACGGGTGAGACAAAGTTTTATGCAGACACACTTTTTGATCTAATGACACGTCATAAAGACCCTAAAGGTCGTGACAAGATCCTTATCATCGGTGGTGCGATCGCGAACTTTACGGATGTCGCTAAAACATTCACCGGTATTATCCAGTCATTTGAAGAGTACGCTGAGAAACTGAAAGCGCACAATACCCGTATTTATGTACGTCGTGGCGGACCTAACTACGAAAAAGGTCTCAAGGATATCAAAGAGGCGGCAGACCGTCTAGGTCTATACATCGAAGTATACGGTCCGGAAACTCACGTTACAGATATCGTGCGTATGGCATTAGAGAAGTAGGGAGATAGAGATGGCAGCATTATTTACTAAAGATACACAAGCAATTTTCTGGAACAACAACAAAAGCGCTATCCAGCGTATGCTTGATTATGATTACACAATTTCTCGTAAGACGCCTTCGGTTGCGGCGATTGTCGCACCGACTTCAAGCAGCAAGTTTGAGAAATTTTTCTATGGTCCGGACGAGATCATGGTTCCAATGTTTAAAAACACTGCAGAAGCTGCAGCTGCGTTCCCGAATGCAGACGTGCTTCTGAACTTCGCATCTTTCCGTACAGCGTACGATGTAACAATGGAAGCGATCGCTATTAAAGGTCAATTCAAAACAGTAATGGTTACGGCAGAAGGTATCCCTGAGCGTCTTGCACGTGGAATGAACCAGGCTGCACGTGACGCCGGTGTTACAGTTATCGGGCCTGCAACGGTCG
>CAZNQJ010000214.1:0-3937 GCA_964575205.1 uncultured Campylobacterales bacterium
TGCCTGCCGCCATCGCTTCAATGACGACCAGACCGAAGGTCTCGCAGGGCGTTGCCAGGACCATCGCGTCGCAGGCCTGCATAAAATGCGACGGGTTCTTCATAAAGCCCAGAAAATGGACAGAAGAGGCAACGCCTAAGGCTTCAGCCTTGGCGTTTAGTTTATCGATATAACCCTTTTCCATCTCGTGGCCCACAAAGAAGGCCTGCACGTCGATCTCTTTTTGACGCAGCAGTGCGAGGGCCTCAATAAGCAGATGCTGCCCTTTCGTCTCCTCTATGCGGCCGACCAGTCCGACGGCAAAGCTCTCAGCCATGCCCAACTCTTGACGCAGCTGAGAAAGCGTGGCAACATCCAGCAGCTCGACCTCGTCGGTCCCCATATAGAGCACTTCGATCCTGGGACGCACCGGTTCGGGTATGAAACGCTCCAGCTGCGCCGCAACCTGTTTGGTCACCGGCAGCATCAGGTCGATATTTTTATATAAAAACCTGTGGTAAAAGTCATCTTTGAAACGGGTCATCGTCATATTTCGCGTCTGCACAAGTCTGGGCTTGCGTTTGGATAGCTGTTTGGCCAATACTGCGATCGGAATGTCTTTCGTCCAGTGAAGATGGACAATATCAATACCGTTCTCGTCGATGATTTTGGCCACTCTGTTCGCCGCACCGAACATCAGGAGGTTTGACTTTTTTTCAACTGTTCTATAGGCATGTTCCGTACCGCTGAAGTACTGTTCCAGCTTCCCTTTGGGGCTGATCACGCTGATGACATTAAACTCTTCGGCCAGCGCTTTGGCACAGCGCATCATATAGAGTTCCAATCCGCCCAGATCGGGGGAGAGACAGAGCTCGATCAGGTTTTTCTTATCGCGCTGCATTGTCTTCGTTTTCCTGCAGTTCGAGCATGATGACATACTTCATGTAGCTGTTATAGGCCGATGCAAAGGCGACATGCCACTCCTGGCTGCCGCCGAGAATACCGCCCTTTACGATCATCCCTTTAAAGAAGGCGCCGGCGCCGTGGACGAAGGGATCATACCAGTAGGCACGCTTGCCCTCCTTGTGGCGGACATGGGCAAGATTGACCGCGAAGCGGTCCGCCTTGCGCACCAGCATGCCGAAATCGCTGAACGAGTAGTGCAGCATATCGACATCAAGGTCTTTATAGTTCTCCGTCTGGACCTTGCCGTGTTCGCCCTCGGTGTTATAGCCGCACCGCTCCCGGTCATAGAGCCTTACTACCCTGTCCGGATACCATTGACGGATGTATTTTTTGCCGATAAAGCTCTGGCGGCGGAAGGAGAACCCCTCATAGTTCGTGCCCTCAAGGTCCATCGTTTTGATGTACGCTATCGCCGCCTCCGTCAGCCGCTCATCGGCGTCGATGCTGAGTACCCAGCGGTTGCTTGCATACTGTTCGCAATAGGCTTTTTGACCGCCGTCACCGAGGTACTTCTGCTCGATCACTCTGGCACCCAGCCCTTTGGCGATCTCAACGGTCTTGTCGGTACTGAACGAGTCAACGACGACGACCTCGTCGCATACGTTCTGTACGTTCTCAATGGCCTCTCGGATATGTTTCTCTTCGTTTAATGTTATAATTGTGGCAGTTATATTTCTTTGCATGCAGCGACTTTAATTTTTTTTTATTTTAACACACATGCACTTTCCCAAGCTATAAAGAGGTTCCATGTCATCCAAGTTCGAGATCAATCCCGCTTATCCCATTTTCAAAAATGTCCTGCTCAATATCAAAGCCCTCTTCAACAGCAACGGCGAGACCATTCATAAGGCAAGGAACGAACTGAAGGTCATTGAGATTGAAGGTGTAAAGTGTGTCGTTAAAGCCTTCAGGGTCCCCAACCTCATCAACCGGTTTGCCTATGCCTACATCCGCAGCTCAAAAGCCTATAAATCGTTTCACAACGCCCTGAAACTGACGGCACTCGGCGTCAACACTCCCGATCCCATCGGCTATATCGAGTTTTATCAGAATGGACTGCTGCAGGAGAGCTATTTTATCTCGAAACACTATGCTTACAGTTTTACGATGGCCCATGTCCGCGATGACAATCCCCCGGACAAAAAAGCGGTTCTGGAAGCGTTCGCCGCCTTCACCTACGCCATCCACCAAAAAGGGGTCTGGCACGTAGACTACTCCGGAGGCAATATCCTGATCAACCCGGTTGAAAACGGCTACGACTTTTCCCTCGTCGATATCAACCGCATGGCGTTTCGAACGGTCAGCGGTTACGAAGGGTTGGAAAACTTCAACAAGATGTGGTTCGACGAAGAAGCGCTCACCCTCATTGCAAAAGCATATGCAAAACTGGCCGGCCTGGATGAAAAACGCGCTGTCAAAGAGATTTTAGGACATGATGCAAAACTAAAGGCCCATGTCCTGCGACGGCGCAGGATCAAGTCATTTTTTAAAAAATAACCGCTGCCCTGCAAACGGCTCTGTTACCTACCAAAACGGCACATTCTCCAGCCATTTACCTTTTTTGCGAATAGCTCTCTATGTATTTCTCAACGATTGTCTCCGGCATAAAATCAGCAAGGTATTTCCCATAATCAATGCTGTTGTCGTCCAAAGCAGAGACAATCTTATCGGCCAGATCCTTGGCTTCCTGTTTTGCAAGGTTACCTGCAAGGTCCCCTTTCATCACATCACGCACGCCGTCGCAGTCCGTCGACACCACCTTTGTGCCGCAGACGATCGCTTCAAGCAGCACCATCCCAAGCCCCTCGGAGATCGAGCTGAGCACAAAGAGATCGGCCTCTTTCATCCAGGGATAAGGGTTCTTCAAAAAACCTGTCAGGAGAACCTTCTCCTGCATGCCCATACGGCGGATCTTCTCTTCGACCTTGGCCTTGTCGGAGCCGTCGCCGACGATCACCAGTTTATGTTTCAGACCAAACGCTTTGATGGCATACGCATAGGCATCGATCAGCAGCGGTATATTTTTTATCGGGACAATCCTGCCCACACTGACAATGTACGGTTGATCTATGCCGGGAGTGTACGCATTTGACAGGCGTTTTGTCTCAACCGGATCGATCGGGTTTGTGATCGTTTTTACAGAGGGATTTGAAAGCGTGTACTTCTTCTGCATCTCCCTGTAGCTCTTTTCCACTATATGCGAGACGCAGACGATGTTTTTTTGATTATAGATCAGCGACATGTAGAACGCATGCGGTGTTGTTCTCTCTGCATCCGAATAGAGAACATTCTCGCATACCTGGACGATGCGCCGGTCTCTCAGGAACCACAGCATCTCAAACGTACCCTGTCCCCGAATGATGATAAGGTCAAACTTGCCCGCCTTTTTTTCCACTCTGTGCAGCATAAATCTAAACAGAAATGAGGTAAAAAGCCCTTTCCATATAAAGTAGCTTTTTCTGAAAACAATATTGATGATCCGGGCGACAAGTTCCCATAAGAGCCCGATGATAGTCATCTGCATCAACAGGTCCAGATTAAAATGGTGGAGCGTGACTTTTGGGTCGGGTACAAAGACATTGTCTCTGTCTTTGAAGTAGATCAGATGCGACTCATGCCCGCATTGGGCAAAGGCGTCGGCCAGGGAGACGGCCACTTTCTCCATGCCGCCGATCTTCAGTGTCCGCACAACAACAGCTACACGCATTGCGCTTCTTTAATCAGTCTGGCCAGCTCTTTTTTGACGTCCTCAAACAGCACCGCTCTCTCTTTTTCATCGGCCGGCAGCATAAAAGGGTGCTGCCTGGCCTCTTCGCTTACGGCTTTCCACCGTTTCACCGAAGCAAAAAGCGAATCGCCGAAAAAGGTCATCGTCGGCGTGTTGACCAGGGCGGCCAGGTGGTAGGTACCGGTCGATGTGCTCACGAAGAGTCTGAACGAAGCGAGCAGTTTGGTGAATTCGACGATCCCCTCCCTGGAGTTGTAGAAGAGG
>CAZNQJ010000215.1:0-3933 GCA_964575205.1 uncultured Campylobacterales bacterium
ATTGGGTGCAGATTGTGCAAAACGTTTAGCCGACAGCGTACATCGGTACGCCGAGAGCTAAACTTTTGTGCAAGATGTGCCGAAGCTGGAACTTTGGCTAGTATTTTAAGCCTACTTTTTTTAACGCCGCGTTGATATTTCTAACCTGCCGGTTTTTATCGCGGCACCACTCCGGCGAGATCAGACTCTCATCGTTGATACCGGCTGTTATGCGCTGGACGCTGACATGTTCGGGCTTCATCTGCAAAGCCTGCACAAGGACATCGAGATAGTCCTCTTCACTGATCGGGGTAAACTCGCCGCGTGCATATTCATTGGCAAGCGCGGTTCTTTTCACGACATAGAGAGAGTGGTATTTGACGGAGTCGATACCCCATTCATAAGCCTCTTTTGCCGTCTCCAGCATCATCTTTTTATCTTCGCCGGGCAGACCGAAGATAAGGTGCCCGCAGACGTTGAGACCCGCTTCTTTCGACTTGATGATCCACTCTTTGACATTCTGGACATCATGGCCGCGGTTGATGCGTTCCAGAGTCTTGTCATAAACAGACTGTATACCGAATTCGATCCATATCTCTTTCTCTTTGGCAAGCGCTGAGAGATAATCAAGTGTCTCCTCGCTGACCGAGTCCGATCGTGTCCCGATGCTCAGTCCGACAACGTCGTCAAAAGAGAGCGCCTCGTCATAAAGCGCTCTGAGTGTCTCAAAAGGGGCATAGGTGTTGGTAAAAGATTGAAAATAGACCAGAAACTTTGTCGCACCGTACTCCCTGCGAAGACGCTTGCTCAAAACATCAAACTGCATTTTCAGCTGCAGCAGCTGTTTTTCGAGATAAGGGTTCTCTTTGGAGTCAAGATTGAGATAAAACCCTTTCAGGGGCTTGACCTGATCAAGGCTTGCACTGAATGATTCGTTCTCACAGAAGGTACACCCCCCTTTAGCCACCGTTCCGTCTATATTGGGACAGCTGAAACCGGAGATCGCCACACCTACTTTATATACCTTTTCGCCAAATTTGTTTTTGAGGTATGAACCGTAGGTGAAGATCTGTTGAGAATTCATCTTATTCACATCTTATACGATATATTCGCCGGTAAAACATGCTGTACAGTAGTTAGCGCCATCTGAATGAACACTGCGCATCAGAGCATCGGTGCTGAGATAGGCTAAAGAGTCTGCTTCGATAAAGTCACAGATTTCCTGTACGCTCATATTGGCCGCGATCAGCTTGTCTTTATCGGGTGTATCGACACCGTAAAAACATGGGTCGGTCGTCGGCGGGCTGGAGATACGCATATGTACCTCAGCTGCACCGGCCTCCTTGAGCATTCTGATAATGCGGCGGGATGTTGTTCCGCGTACAATCGAGTCATCGATGACAATGATGCGTTTGCCTTTAATAAGATCAGAAATCGGCGAAAGCTTCATCTTCACTTTAAGATCACGCATCTCCTGGGTCGGTTCGATAAAGGTACGTCCGATATAGTGGTTACGCATGATCCCCATCTCATAAGGGATGCCGCTCTCCTGCGAGTAGCCGATAGCAGCGGGAACGCCCCCGTCCGGAACCGGCACGATCATGTCTGCTTCGATCGGCTGGACTTTTGCCAGTTCTACGCCCATGTTCTTGCGTTTTTGATAGACGTTCTGTCCAAACACCATAGAGTCAGGACGTGCAAAATAGACATATTCGAAGATACAGTGTTTGGGTGTCGACTCATAGACTTTGACCGATTGCGGAGTCTTGCCTTTTTCAAAGATCAACAGCTCGCCCGGTTCAACTTCCCGCATATACTCTGCACCGATAAGATCAAAAGCACATGTCTCCGAAGCAACTACGTAGCCGTCACCGATGCGGCCCAGGCTCAACGGACGGAAACCGAAACGGTCGCGCATAGCAAACATCTTGGTGCGGCTTAAAAAGACGAGAGAGTAGGCCCCTTCGATCTTTTTGACGGCATCGATTATGCGGTTCTTCAACTTTTCCTGAGTGCTTCTTGCAATCAGGTGGATCAGGTTTTCGGTATCCATTGAACTTTGGAAAATCGCACCCTGCTTGATCAGTTCCTGACGGACTTCCTGGTGATTGGTCAGATTGCCGTTGTGTACGATCGAGAGCTGCCCGAGGTCATAATTGGCATGGACAGGCTGTGCATCCAGGATAGAGTCATCGCCTGCGGTAGAGTAGCGGGTATGCCCGATCGCCATATGGCCTTTGAGTGTTTCAAGTTCAGGCTCTCCGAAGACTTGCGTGACAAGCCCACGGTCTTTGATCGTATGAAGACGCTCTCCGTCACCGGAGCTGATTCCGGCTGCCTCCTGACCCCGATGCTGCATTGCATGCAAAGAAAAATAGGCCAATTTGGAAGCCGCTTCATGGTTAAAGATACCGACAACCGCACACTTTTCGTTTAAATTTTCGCGCATTAATTTTCCTCTTTATATTTCCAGACAATCGGCGATGCTGTAAAGACCGCTCTCTTTGTCGGAGAGCCACAGTGCCGCACGGATCGCCCCTTTGGAGAAGGTGTTACGGCTGGTCGCAGTATGGTTCAGTTCGATAAACTCGCCGTCATTGTAAAAACCGACCGTATGGCGGCCTACAATATCGCCGCCCCGCAGTGCCATTACGGCGATCTCGTCAGCTGAACGCTCGCCGATATTGCCGTTACGCCCGCTGACACGTACTCTGTCCAGGTCCAACCCGCGTCCTGCTGCCGCAGATGCTGCCAATGTCAGTGCCGTTCCGCTAGGGGCATCTTTTTTATGACGGTGGTGCATCTCGACGATCTCTATATCAAAACCATCCAGCGTTTTGGCTGCCGTATTGACCAGTTTGTTCAACATCGCTACGCCCAGTGACATATTGGTTGCATGCAGCAGAGGCATCTGTTCACTCACAGTTTTAAGAAGGTTGAGTTGATGTTCATCGAATCCCGTTGTTCCTGAAACGATCGGTTTAGGGTTTTTAAGCAACTCTTCCAAGAGAGTCTGTGCCGCTTCGGGCAGTGAAAAGTCGATGACGATATCACAATGTTCAAGGAATGTTGCCACGTCGTTGGTAACAGTGATACTATCGAGAAGCGGAAAAGTCAGCTCTTTACGGATATGTATGACACTGAGTTCAATACCGTCTGCCTTGGCCAGATCTTCGATCAATAGACGGCCGACACGTCCGCTGGCCCCGTATACACCTGCTTTTAACATCTTATACCTCTAATTTAATTTTTCATCGACAAAAGAGATCGCCTGCAGTGCCGCGACTGCGCCGTCTCCTGCAGCCGAGACCACCTGTTTCGGTGCCGCTACGCGCATATCGCCCACTGCATAGAGACCGGGGACCGATGTGCGCATTGAGATATCCACCTGAACCTCGCCCGACTCTGTCATCTCACATAAAAAACTGCCGTCTTCCTGGATTAGGACCTGATTGTTGACATTGTTGCCGACAAAGACAAAAACACCGGGAACATCAATCTGGCGCGCCGTACCGTCTTTAAAAACGACTTTCAATCCGACTACGCCCATCGCATCGCCGAGCACTTCATCAGGAGAGGCATTCAGGATCAGTTCGATGTTCTTGGTGTTGTGGATACGGGCTATTGTGTTCGGCGATGCGCGGAAGCTGTCTCGGCGGTGGACAAGATAGACTTTTGTACAGATCTTTGCCAGATAGAGGGCCTCCTCAAGCGCCGTGTCGCCGCCGCCGATAACCGCTACCTCTTTGCCTTTGTAAAAGAAGCCGTCACAGGTTGCACAGGTGCTGACCCCTTTTCCGAAAAGCTGATCTTCGCCTTTGAATCCGGCCCGTTTCGGCGTTGATCCGGTCCCTACGATGACCGAGTGTGCCTCTTCTGTCTCGCCGTTTTCTTTGAGGACAACAAAGGTACCGTCCTCTTTTCGGCTGACACGTTTGACCGCGACCATCTCAT
>CAZNQJ010000216.1:0-3918 GCA_964575205.1 uncultured Campylobacterales bacterium
ACATTATCGACGGCTGGTCGCTGAAACGGCGTTGGATCTGGCCGCAGGCACACTCCGATGTCATTCAAAAGCTGCTCAGAAAAGCGAGAAAAGGGACAAGGCTTACCTATGTCCTTGGCAACCAAGATGAGTTTGTACGGAGGTTCCTGCCGCTGACGTTGGGAGACTCGATCGACATCGTGAACGAATATACCTACGTAACGCATGAGAGCAAACACTTCCTCGTTACCCACGGCGACTTTTTCGACTCCATTACCATGACAAAAAAGTGGTTGGCCAAATTCGGTGATGTCAGTTATGACATGCTGCTGCGTCTCAACCACCCGATCAACCGCTTTCGCCGTCTGATAGGCTACAAACGTTTCTGGTCACTCTCCAACTTTGCGAAACAGAACGTGAAAAAAGCCATAATGTACATTGACGACTACGAATCTATCCTGATGACAGAAGCGAAACGTCGTGACTATGACGGCGTCATCTGCGGCCATATCCATAAGGCAGAATATAAAAATCTTGAAGGCATTGCCTACCTTAACTGCGGCGACTGGGTAGAGTCCTGCACCTTTGTCGCTGAAACGCTCGAAGGCGAATGGAAAGTGATACACTATAAGGCGCAAGAGTGACAGCGCTCAGGCTGTTCGGTCACTTCTTGAGCGCATCATAGGCCAGCTGCCGGATCCAGTCATTGAATTTCAGATCATGCTCCATGCAGTAGGCTCCAAAAAGTTTTAACTCCTCCGGGGTCAGCATCAGCTCCACCTCTTTAAGCACGCTCCCCTCATGCGTCAACTCTTCGATCGATTTCATTTGAACGCCTTTTAAAAAAATTTTTAACGGACCACGGCAGAGAGAAGGGCATAGACCAGAAACGAGAGTATGAGCATTCCCTGCCATGAAAAGAGCTCGTTTTTCAGATTTCTCAGCACCTCTTTAAGGTCATCCTTGAAGTTGTGCGGGGTCGCATCATGCTCCTGCTGCAACTCTTCGAGGGTTCTGAAACGGCGTCTTTTTTTATCTTTTGGCATCACTGTTCTCCGCTGAGATGGCTACGTACAAAATGGAGCGCCTTGGGATTGACAAAGGCGAGATTGCACCAGTCGGTCAAAGGTTGCTTTAAAATAAGTCTGTGCGGCGACGTCGCCCGCGAAAGTGCCACGTAGAACTGCGAGGGGGCAAAGATCTCGGTTGTCTCGATAATAAGGTCTTCAATACTCATCCCCTGCGACTTGTGTATCGTTATCGCAAAGGCAAGGGCGATCGGGTATTGGTGCACACTGAACCTCGCCTCTTCGACCATCTCTTTTTTGCCGTCAACCGTCTTCTCTCTCCACTGGGTCTTGGCCATGGCAGCCCGTTCGAGCTTGACCACGGTGCCGTCGCTCTTTTCTACATAGACGATCCCCTCGGTCAAACGCACGATCTGGCCGCGTTCGCCGTTAAAGTAGTTCCAGGCGTTGCGTGTAAAAAGTACCGGTGCACCCACCTTCAGTCTGAGCTGCGCTTCGATGCGGGCATCGCTCAAAAACCGTTCGATCTCTCTGTCCGTTGTCTTGCTGTCGTGCTTAAGTACCTGCGCTTCATAGCGCATCTCATCACTGTCTATGAAGGCGAGCTGAGCCTCGTTATGGCGCGATGCCGAGTAGTTTTTGCCGTAAAGATAGGTGTACTGGCTCAGGTCTTCGCCGACAGGTTTGATAAGATGATGCAGATAGAAGTGTTCATCCTCGCCCACCTCGGCAAACCGCACCCGCTTAAGCACCTTGACGAAATCGATATCGCTGCTGCGGTGGTTGATCTCCAGCGTGACCGTTTTGAAATCGAACCGCTGCCAGCTCTCCGACTCAAATGCAAAATAGATCTCGCCGTAGCCCCTGACTACCGGCGGCAGCTGCAAAAAGTCTCCGACCGCCAACAGAACCCCTGTGAATTCACTCTGCAGCAGACGAAGCCGGATCATCTCGAAAAGCGGGGCGCTCACCATCGAGATCTCATCGATGATGATCAAATCCATCGAGGCAATCAGCTTTTTGATCTTTTTCTTGATCTCCAGCCGCCCCTGTCGCTCCAGCTCTTCAATAGAGTCGGCAATACCCAGATCCAAAAAACTGTGCAGGGTCTGCCCGCCGATCAGTGTCGCCGCCATCCCCGTCGATGCCAGCTTTGCGATCTTTCTCCCTTCGCCGCTGTAGTGCTCGATGAGTCTGCGCGTCAGCGTCGTCTTCCCTGTTCCTGCTCCGCCGGTCAGAAAAACGTTCTGTTTTGCTTCCAATAAAGAGATGATCTTTTCATGTTCGGACATAAGTATCTTTATCTATTTAAATTAATCATATTTTATCAAAGAAAATCAACATCGTATGGATTACAATCAAACTAAACGGAATATCAAAGGAGAGCCAGTGGAACTCGACAAGAAACAGCGCAATATTTATATGACAACGGCCATCATTGTTATCGGACTTGTTTTTATGATCATTACCGGCTATTACATCACCAGCGGCGTCAGTGGCGGCAGCAGCGCCGAAATGGCTATAGATAAAAGTATAGATGATTGCTACAGAGAGAAGAATTTGGACAAATAACCAGCTCTCTGCCAACGCAGCCGCAAAAAAAAAGTTCTTCTCTGCAGTGATTGCGCTAAGGCGTTTGCTCTTCTTCTATCACAAGGACTCTTCCAAAAGGCACATCGCATATCTCGCTGCTGATCCAGATCGTCTCATGCATCGGTTCGATCTCGGGGAAGGTCCCTTTGGTGTCCGAAAAGTAGAGCAGCAGAGAGGGGATCTCCAGCTTCTCGTCGATGAAGCTGAAAACCGGCCTGAAATCGGTCCCCCCGCCCCCTTTGATCTCGATCTCCAGCGCTTCGCCGCTGAGAAACTGCCGGTAGCCCTGTATCTTGGCGTCGCAGACGATCATATCGATCACATAGTTTGGGAAATGGATCAGGATCGATTCGACCTCGCTGATAAACAGCGAGAGCAGACTTTCATCCACCGAACCTGAGCTGTCCACCGCGATCGTCAGCCGCAGCGTGTCGCTGTAGAGCGAGGGGAGATAGATTCCGCGGTAGAGGAGCTTTTTCGAGGGCGGCATCATGCGGTAGTTGTCCCGGTAATGGCGGTCGATCGCATGGTAAAGCTCGCGGCGCCAGTCGACCCTGCTGGTGTCGGTTACGGTAAAAAAACGCTCAATATCCAGAGGCAGGTCGCCCTGCGCGGCTATCTTCTCCAGGGCTTCGTTGGCGAACTGCTCGAACATCTCCTCGTCGGCAACGCGCTGTTCGACGTTCTCGACCTCCATCTTCTCCCGCTTTTTGTCGGGGTCGTGGTCGCCTTCGGCATTTTTCATCTGCTCCTGCTTGCGCCGGTTCTCCTCGTTGAAACCCGTCTCGTTGGATTCGTCGTCATCAAACTCTTCGTTTCTGATCTCGTCTTTCAGAACGGCATAGATCTCTTCGGCATACATCCCCTCAAAACGCGGGTCCAGTTCGATCGCCATCGGCGGCTCCAGCCCGTTGGCCGCCAGCATCGTATTGATGGCATGGTCGGTCGCCAGCTGCCACAGCCATGACATCCGCCCTTTCTGACGCTTCTCGTAGGCGAGTGCGGCGTGCATCGCCCCGTTGGAGAGGGCGAAGCCCAGCTCCGCCTGGCTGAGTTCCAAAAGGTAGTCGTCGTTGTACTCGAAACGGATACCGTCGCTCAGATAGGTCTGAATATTGTCGTTTTGGTGAAGCTCAAGTTTTGAAGCAAGGGTTCCGAAGTAGGGGTAGTCGACCAGAAGCTTGGCCTTGGCTTCGGAGATCTTTTTTTTGAGCAGCGGTTTCATGGTCTAGGCCAGCAGATAGGCGAACTTTGCCACCCATCGGTCAAAGGCCTTCTGATCTTCCATCGTATAACCCGCGCGCTGCAGGTCCTGGAC
>CAZNQJ010000217.1:0-3898 GCA_964575205.1 uncultured Campylobacterales bacterium
TGGGAGGCTATCGGATTCATGCTCAATTGGCTACAAAATCCATCTACTGGCCATCTTTTTGCCTCGTTAGAGTAAAAAAACCTGACTCAAAAGCTGAATTTTTCGCTTCAATCAGAGTAATCCTACAGCCTCCTAAAAACCCATTCAACAGTTTTTTAATGACATTTGTCTATAATCTCTTAAATTTTACAGATGGAAATCATATTGCGAAATCGTCTAGCAGTTGCTTTTACCGGCCCTTCCAACAGCGGAAAGACCACGCTGATCGTCAAGGTGGCCCAAAAGCTGATCAAGGAACATTCGAAAAAAGTTGCGATCATCAAAAACGACCCCAAAGACAAGGCCCATTTTGACGTGCCGGGCAAAGATTCGCACAAGTTCTCCGAGACGGGCGCCGAAGTGGTGGTCACCTCGCCGACCAGGACGACACTCTTCTCCCAGCAGCATAAAGAGCTGGGTGAGATCATTGCGATGCTTGGCGACTTTGATGTTCTGCTGGTCGAGGGGTTGAAAAACCTCCCGCTGCCGCGTATCAGCATCTTCCGTAACAAGATAGATGAAGCGTATTTCCCCTATATGGACGCACTGGCGGTCGACGGGAGTATCGATCTGGCCGAATACATCCTCCCCGACGATGTAAGTGTTCTGGATCTCAACAGTGAAGACGGCGTCATAACGTGGATATTAAATAATGCAAAGGAAGTGTAGATGAAAGAGATATTAAATGCAATAGAGCGTGCGGCTATACGCATCAAACAGGAGATCGATACCAAAGATATCGAGTATTCACAGCAGCAAAACGCAACCGGCGATACGCAGCTGCAGCTCGATATCAAGTGCGACCTGATCGTCGAAGAGGAGTTCTCCAAAGCGCGCACCATCAACACCATTATCAGCGAAGAGCAGGAACACGCCCTTGTGATGAATGAGAGTGCCCGCTACTTCGTCGCCTTTGATCCGCTTGACGGCTCATCTCTGATCGATGTGAACCTGAGCGTCGGTTCGATATTCGGCATCTATGACGGCTCCTTCTCCGTCAAAAAACTGGTTGCCGCCTGCTACGTCGTCTACGGCCCGCGCACCGAGCTTGTGTTCGCCTATGAGGGCGAAGTGAAGTTCTACCTGCTGCAGGAGGGGATCTTTGTCTTTGTCAAGAACATTCTCCTCAAAGAGAAAGGCAAGCTAAACGCGCCGGGCGGTACCCAGCAGAACTGGCCGCCGCATCACAAAGCGATGGTGGACGGGCTGTTCCAGGAGGGATACCGCCTGCGCTACTCCGGCGGGATGGTGCCGGACCTTCACCAGATCCTGCTTAAAGGGGGCGGACTCTTCTCCTACCCTTCGACTTCTGACAAGCCGGAAGGGAAGCTGCGTATGCTTTATGAAGCGCTCCCTTTCGCCTTTATCTTTACGATGGCCGGCGGAGACCAGACCGACGGAAAAAATGATCTTCTTACGATGGAAGCCAAGCACATTCATGACACGACGCCCTGTTTTTTCGGCTCAAAATATGAGATCGCCAGAGTAAAAGATGTCTACGCAGGAAACTAGCATCTTTGATGAGCGTCTGGATGAGGCGATCATCCGGCTCAAAGCGTGCCAGCAGGAGAAAAATGCCAAAAGCTGCAGCCTGTGCGAGTTTTACATAGGCTGCGAAATACGCCATGCCTATGTCCAGGCCGTCTATGACTCGATGTCAAAAGGCGAGACCGGCGGATTTGAATTTTAACAGAGAGAAGATTATGAGCAACTATTACACAACCCCTATCTACTATGTCAACGGCGAAGCCCACATCGGTCATGCCTACACGACCTTTATCGCCGATATGCTGGCACGCTACTCCCGCCTGAGAGGCGAGGAGACCTACTTTCTGACCGGTACGGACGAGCACGGTCAGAAGATCGAAGAGTCTGCGATCAAGGCCAACAAGCCTACCCAGCAGTTTGCCGACGAGATCTCGGCACTCTTCAAAAACCTCTGGGATGAATTCGAGATCTCCTACGATCAGTTCATCCGTACAACGGACGAGGGCCACAAAACGGGCGTGCAGTATGCCTTTAAAAAGATGTTCGACAAGGGTGACATCTACAAAGGCGAGTACGAGGGCAACTACTGTGTCAGCTGTGAGACCTTTTTTCCGGAGTCGCAGCTGATCGACGGCGAATTCTGCCCGGACTGCGGACGCACTACCAACACGGTCAAGGAGGAGAGCTACTTTTTCAGACTCTCAGACTACGAGCAGAAGCTTCTGGACTATTATGAGGCCAACCCCGACTTTATTCTGCCGAAATCCCGCCGCAGCGAGGTGATCAACTTCGTCAAGAGCGGCCTGCATGACCTCTCGGTGACGCGCACCTCTTTCAGCTGGGGCGTGCCGCTGCCCAAAGAGCTGAACGACGACAAGCACGTGATGTACGTCTGGCTTGACGCCCTGCTCAACTATGTGACGGCGCTCGGCTACGGCCAGGACGATGCCAGGATGCACCTCTGGCCGGCGCAGATGCAGATCGTCGGCAAAGATATTCTCCGTTTCCATGCCATCTACTGGCCGGCATTTTTGATGAGCCTGGATCTGCCGCTGCCGAAACATATCGCGGCCCACGGCTGGTGGACACGCGACGGCGAGAAGATGTCCAAGTCAAAAGGCAACGTGGTCTTTCCCAAAGAGGTCTCCGATGCCTACGGTGCCGAAAATCTGCGCTACTTTATGATGCGCGAGGTGCCGTTCGGCCAGGACGGCGACTTCTCGCAGCGCGCCTTTATCGACCGCATCAACTCCGACCTGAGCAACGACCTCGGCAACCTGCTCAACCGCATTATCGGTATGAGCGGCAAATACAGCGGCTTTGTGATCGACTCCGTCGATGTCGAAAAGTTCCACGGCGCTGAACTTGCCGAGATGTACGAGATCCTCGACAATGTGGAAAAATACCTGGCCGAGGTGCAGACGCACCGTTTCCTGGAAGATCTCTGGAAGGTCTTTACCATCGGCAACAAAGCGATCGAAACCCACGCGCCGTGGGTCAAGATGAAAGAGGGAAAAACCGATGAGGCACTGGCCACGGTCGCACTGGTCGCCAACGTGCTGGCAAAAGCCTCTGTCCTTCTGCACCCGTTCATGCCCAAAACGACCAACATCGTCGCCGATACGCTCGGGTTCGTGATCAACACCGAGAGCTACAACGGGCTTTTAAAAGAGAAAAAACTGCTCGCCACCTTCACGATCAAGCAGACGGGACCGCTCTTCCCGCGTGTCGACGAGCCTTTGATGCCCGAAGCGCCCAAAGCGATGATAGAGGGCGAAAAGCCCAAAGAGAGCAAGAAAGAGGCGGTCAAAGAGAGCAAAAAAGTTGAGCCGGCGGCAGAAGAGAGTGCGGGGGTGATCACCTTTGATGAGTTCTTCCATACGACGCTCAAGGTCGGTACGATCGTCGAGGCCGAAGAGGTCCCCAAAAGCAAAAAACTGCTGAAACTCCAGGTCGATCTGGGTGAAAACGAACTTCGCCAGATCGTTGCCGGGATCAAGGATTACTACAGCCCCGAAGAGCTGCTCAACACGCAGGTCTGCGTCGTCGCCAACCTGAAACCCGCCAAACTGATGGGGATCCAATCGGCCGGCATGCTGTTGGCTGCCAAAGATGAGAACGGGCTATGTCTCGTACGTCCGGAAAAAGCGCGTAAACCGGGTGCGTCTATTGGCTAAAGGTCGCTGAGCGTGCTCTTATGAGACTTGAAAATCTTCTTGCCCTCACCCAGGGAACCCTGCAGAACCGTCCTTTTGTCACGCGTTTCGACGGCATCAGTTTTGATGCCAGAAAGGTCAAGCGGGGCAATCTTTTTATTGCCTTCGACAATACCCAGATCGATGAGGCGATACGCAACGGCGCCTACGCCATT
>CAZNQJ010000218.1:0-3886 GCA_964575205.1 uncultured Campylobacterales bacterium
ATTTCCAAAAAATGGGCAAAGGCATCTACCTTATGGATAAAAGCCCTGTACGTTACTTTCCGATTCTCAATAAAGATGACCGTTTTAGCGGGGCTTGACGTTGCAGCCGCTTCGAGCATGTCATAGAAGTTCTGGTAGGGGTAGGTCAATTGCATTGCTTTCCTTGAAAAGGCTTCGACCGTTTTAATAGAGTTCTTAATTCTTATATTAAAACTATCTCTTTTTTTATTGTATCAAAAATAAGCATAGCTTAATATACGCCTCAAACGCCGTCTCCTCGGAGCGACCTGTCCCTGCCCGCGCCATAGGATCACACGACAAAGGAGAAGCCGATGGTTCCCAAGCCCAGCACTGTCAGCCAAAGCGCAGCATGCAGCCCGCCCTTGATCCCTCCGATCCAGAGCGCATAGAAGGCCTGTAAGATATTGTTGCTGCCGGCAGCGATCATAATGGCTGAAACAACCTGCGCGTCCCCTATCGAGTACTGTCCTGTCAGGACCGACAGGACAAAAGGGTCGATATCCGTAAAACCTACCACAAAGGAGAGGATGTTCAAGCCGTCCGCACCGAAATGGGCGGTGACAGACTGCGTCAGAACCATCATCCCTATAAACAGTCCGCCAAAGAGAAAGGCCGTACCCAGTTCAAGGGGATTTTTGTCGATCAGCTGCACGTCAGACCCGGCCGATGTGCTGTTTCTGGCATACAATAAAACGATAATGGCCCCGGCCAGAAAAAATGCTACAAAGGGGAGCAGCAACGATGTCGCTACCGAACGGTTGAACACCGCCGCGACGATGACAAGCCGAAGGTACATCATCGAAGAAGCGGCGATGATCGAAGCGGTCAGGACCGGCATCGCACCCAGTGCCTTGGCCTTGCGCGCGAGCACGACCGTCGTGGCCGTACTGGAATAGATACCGCCGACGATGCCCGCGAGCAGATACCCTTTTTGGCGGAAGAAATATTTTTGGACGAGGTAGCCTCCGTAAGAGATCGCCGAGATGATCACGACGGCCAGCCAGATCTCAAAAGGCGAAAGAGGCAGAAAGTGACTCACCTTGTCGTGCGGCAGAAGCGGAAGGATGACGGCCGAGAGCAGTACCATCTTCCCCAGCGTCTCCAGCTCTTCGGCATTGATATGCTGCGTCAGCTCATGAAGACGCTGTTTCGCATTTAAAACAAAGATCGTAAGAACAAAGAGCAGCGAAACCAGCCACAGCGGGTAGCGGATCACCAACGGACCGAAACTGTAGACGATCAGGGCCAGCAGGTAGAGAAGGATAGCGGACTTCTTCGCTTTAAGCTGCTGTGCATAAAAGAGTGCAAAAAGAAGGGTAAACCCTGCCAGTCCTGCGATATAGACGGTAAAACTGTCATCCATGATATAAAAGAGATAACCGATGATTCCCAAAAAAGTATAGGTGCGCGCGGAACCTATCGTGTTTCCCCTCTCCTGTGCGTGAAACTGAAGGCGGTAGGTTTTGATCTCAAGACCAATAAGAAAACTGAAAACTGCCGTCAGGGCAAAATGTACCAACTGCATATTCAAATACTGTTCCATCTACAGCTCCTAGGTAGCGATCAAGCCCCTGTCATAGCATGCCGGGTCAAATTCAAAGACGATCTCCGGGTCGTAGATGAGTTTCTCCTCATCTTTGCCGGGATAATCCACATGGCTTAAGAAGTGTTTGATGACATTGATGCGCGCGCGTTTCTTGCTGTCGCAATGAACGATACGCCAGGGCGCGAAAACAAAGTCGGTTTTAACAAACATCGCATCCCTCGCTTCGGAGTAGGCATCCCACATCTTCTGCGCTTTTTTGTCGATGGGGCTGAGTTTCCACTGCTTCAGCGGGTCCTCCTTGCGCGCTTTGAGCCGTTTTGTCTGTTCAGATTTCGAAATATCGAGATAGTATTTGAAAAAGTGCATTTCGTCATGGGTCAGAAGATGCTCAAAACTGCCGACCTCCTCCATAAACTGTTGGTATTCGTGCTCGCTGCAGAACGCCATCACCTTCTCGACGCCGGCGCGGTTGTACCAGCTCCGGTTAAAAAAAACGATCTCGCCGGAGACCGGAAGGTGGGGGACATACCGCTGGAAATACCAGGCGCTGTTGTCACGGTCGGAGGGTTTGCCCAGCGCCACCGTCCGCACTTCCCTGGGGCTCAGGTGCTGGCAGAAGCGTTTGATCGTCCCGTCCTTGCCGGCCGCATCCCGCCCTTCGAGGATGACACAGACCTTTTTCCCCTTTTCGATGACGCTTTTATGGAACTTCACCAGCTCCACCTGAAGTGCGTAGAGCTCTTTTTTATAGATCTTTTTATTCATCATATCACCTCGATCCCCATGTTTTTGCGGTAGTAGCGCAGGACCGCCATCTTGACAATATCATTGAAGATGAACCAGGCAAACGCATAGGCCCACATGCCCAAAGCCCACATCCACCCTATCGGGTGCATCAGGCCGAAACCGTATACACCGACAAAGGTACCGATCAGGGCACTGACAAAGGAGGCCAGAGCCAACTTTCCGGAGGGGAGCGGCTGCTTGAAAAACCAGTCGTCGATACGGGTATTGAAGATGGTACCGTGTCCGGCGATGACCAGTTTGACGAAGAACATGGACTGCACAAGCTCAAGCGGAAGATGCATCTGGGACATGACGATCCAGAAGAGTCCGAACGAGGAGAGGACACCTGCCAGACCGAGCCAGGTGGAGAGTATCAGAATCTCCCGCATATCCCATTTGACGGGATTTTCCCGCACCTTCGTATTGTCATAGGCGATAGTCAGTATCGGAATGTCGTTCAGAAGGGCCAGGAAGATGATCATCAATGCGGTGATCGGGTAGAACTGGAAGACCACGATCGCCAGGGTCATAAAGATGATCACCCGTATCGTTTCGGCGATGCGGTAGATCGCATAACTTTTCATCCGCTCGAAGGTGATGCGCGCGATACTGACCGCTTCGATGATAATGTGCAGCCCCGGCGTCATCAGCACGATATCGGCTGCCGCTCTTGCCGCATCAGTCGCTCCGCTGACAGCAATACCGCAGTCTGCTTTTTTAAGTGCGGGGGCATCATTGACCCCGTCGCCTGTCATACCGACGATATGGCCTGCCTTTTGCAGTTCGTCCACGATAAAGTATTTGTCTTCGGGATAGACCTGGGCAAAACCGTCAGCCTTTTCGATCATTGCGATAATCTCGGATTCATGCTTTTTGACGCTGCCTTTGGGAAGTTCGACGGCAATAAGCTGTTTCTTTACTTCGGAGACGATCCCCGTCACCAGCTCTGTAGTCTCCTCTTCGGATGCCTTCGGCCACATCTTCTTTGCCATGACTTCGGAGAGAACTTTTGTAAGGATCAGATACTCTTCAACGCTTTCGCCTTTGAGTTCGCGCACGTCCTCTATCTTTTCGCCGATCTTCAACAAGCCTGCGATATAGGCCGCTACGGCAATATTGTCGCCGGTGACCATCTTGACGTCCACCCCTTTGGCTCTGGCGTCTGCGACCGCCTCTTCGGAGTCTTCGCGCGGCGGGTCAAAAAGCGGGACAAGTCCGGCAAAACGGTAGGCCTCATCCCCGCTTTTGCGGTAAGCCACACCAAGCGTTCTGAAACCCTTGTGCGCAAACGCCTCGACCTGTGCGTAGGCTTCACTCTTGTCAAAGTCACCGCTGCACAGCTCGATCACGACCTGCGGCGCCCCTTTGGTAACCGTCAGTTCGCTCCCGTCAGCCTTGAGCGATAGCAGCGCTTCGGTGCGTTTGCCGACCGGATCGAAGGGAAGGAATTTTTTAAGCGTGTAGCCGGAAAGTTTCTCATAGAGGCCGTGCGCTTTGACATAGGTGAATATGGGCGCTTCTATGGGGTCTGAA
>CAZNQJ010000219.1:0-3883 GCA_964575205.1 uncultured Campylobacterales bacterium
AAGGGGGCAAAGATGAAACACTGGTTAAATTTACTAACAGTAACGGCAGTAGCAACATTTGTTTACACTGGGTGTGGAGGAGGGGGAGATAGCGGTGGAACGCCCACAACGTCATCGACCCTGACAGCAGAAAATGCGGATGCATTTTTAGAAAGAGTTTCCACTACAATTCCGGGATGTACTTATAGCGGCACTGCCATGGCCAGTGCCCAATACAGTGTGATAGTGCCAACCGTTATCACCAATGTCACTTCATCCAGTGCCTTTAAGGCGGCGCAGAATGCGGATCCTGCTCCGCAAACAATCGAATGCTTAAACCTCGACAGTATTGCTGAAGGTAACATTACATTAACTTCGAATGTTGACCAGACAGCGATTTCAGCTACTTTCAACCAGTGCAATATCGGCAGTTTGACCCAGCAGAATACCACGATCGACGGCCTGGTGAATCTTGGTTTAAGTAAAGATGCAAATGGCACATTGACCTCCATTACCGCATCCACAGGAAGCAGCGGCATCACGGTCGTCGATACAAACGTCTCACAAAATATCAATCTGGTACTTTCCGGTTTCAAAGTGGAGGTGGGTGACGGAACGTCGACAAATCCTCTGGCTGTCACGCTCGGAACACTCAAATTTACCGACAAGATCGTCGCAGCGCAGTCCTTTACCGTAAGTAACTGTTATGCAACGGAATATGCCGATATGACAGGGGACATCTATCTCGATCTTGATCGCTGCAGCTATACCGATGTAAACGGTACCTTTGCCTTTGCCTCCGAAGGGCCGATCGTCGCATCAACTGACGGAACACTGAACGGATCGGTCAAGGTCACGGCAACGGACGATAGCAATATGGTCTTCACCTTTACCAACAGTACGGGTATCGTCGATGTTACCCTCAACGGCAGTGCGTTCGGTACAATGGACTGTACCGAAGCTGCAACCGATCTGACAGATACCAATCTAAGCGGCATCACCCTGTAGACGGGTACACTGAAGTATTCCGCTCATCTACTCCGCACTCTCCATTCTTTGATGGAGAGTGACTAAATCTCAAAGATTTTCATGTTAAAAATACTCTTTTCCTATGCCTTTCGCAATCTTTTGCGTGTAAAACTGCGCTCTTTTTTCACCCTTTTTGTCATCAGCCTCGTCTTTTCACTCTTTATCCTCCTGACGTCGATCGCCGAAGAGCTTTCCGGGCAGATAACCGATACCCTTGGTGAGAAGAGTATCGACATCGTGGTGCAGTCGAAGTTTGCCACCACCCCCCTAACCTCCGCTATCTCACAGGCAGACGGCGATGCCATTTCCGCACTCGAGGATGTTGCCAGTGCCACCATGCTGCTCATCGGCAAGAAACGGCTGAACCAGAAAAGTTCACTCTTTCTGCTGGGTTTTTCCGATTTCGGCCCGATCGCCAAACGGCTGGGTATCGGTCTGATCAAAGGCAAGCCCTTTAACCCGAAAGCCAGAGAGATCGCCATCGGCCAGAAGGTGGCAAGGGTGTTAAACCTCAACGTGGGAGACTCCCTTCAGCTTGATGAAAACGCTCCGTACACGATCACAGGGATCTACTCCATTGGCTTGGACTTTCTCGATGCCAGCGCCTATATCGGCATAGGCGACGCACAGAAGCTGCTTCAGCGCCCCGACCAGGCCGGCATGCTCTTTTTGAGCCTTAAAAATCCGCTTCATACCGCACAGACAATTGCATCGATCAACGCAGCCCATCCCAAGGTGGTCGCGTTTTCCAGCGGAGAGCTGCTGCAGCACCTCGGGTCCACCAAAACGGTCGTCAACTTCATCCAGCTCATCTCCATCGTCACCTTTGTCGTTGCCACGGCAGTGCTGCTTAACACCCTTGTCATGACGATCAACGAGCGGACCAGAGAGATCGGCATACTCTCTGCCATCGGCTGGCCGAGGAGGATGATCATCGCGCTTTTTGGCGTGGAATCCCTTCTGCTCTCGTTTACCGGAGGGATCATGGGCTATCTGATCACCTTCCCTGCCATCTGGCTGCTTGACCGCTTTCCCAACATGGGGCTGAACTTCATTCCCGACTCCCCCTCGTTGGAGATGTTCGGAGTACTGATGCTGGCCTGTATGCTGATCGGGGTACTCAGCGCACTTTTCCCGGCACTGCATGGCACACGTATGACCCCCGCCAAGGCACTCCATCATGAATAGCCTGCATCACACGCCCAATCTCCTGCTCAGAGCGGAAAACATCCACAAGGCCTACGATGGGGGGTTGATCCCCGCGATAAACGGCGTCTCGCTGACACTGGAAAAAGGAAAGAGCTATGCACTGATGGGCCCTTCGGGCTGCGGGAAAAGTACCCTGCTTAATATTATCGGAACACTCGATTTTCCAACTGCCGGGACTGTCGAGTACCTCGATAAACGTACCGAAACGCTCACAACGCTTCATGCGCTCCGCCGGAAAGCCATCGGCTTTGTATTCCAGTTTCACCACCTCATCCCGGTATTGACACTGCAGGAGAACGTCGAACTCCCTCTGCTTGCAGACGTAAGCACCGGCGATGTCCTCCGTCGGTCAAAGGCCACTGCACTTCTGCAAGAGCTGGGGCTGGGACACAAAAAAGACGAATACGCCAACCGTGTCTCCGGCGGCGAGCGCCAGCGTGCAGCCATTGCACGTGCCCTGATCAACGACCCGCTGCTGGTACTGGCCGACGAGCCTACCGGCAGCGTGGATTCCAAAACGGCAGAGCTGATTCTTGAAAAACTCCTCGATCACACCAGGCATGTCGAAGGCACTTTACTCATTGCCACCCATGACGAAGCGATCGCCCGCCTGGCAGATACCATCATTCGTATGAAAGATGGTAGAATTACGCACGTTGAAGAGAGGGACGGGGCCGCGTAGCAGCCCGAACGCTCCATCGCAGATTTTTGAACAGAAGGGTACCCCTGTCCATGGCCAAGAAGAGTTTTTTCACCCGCCGCAGTGCCATCCTGATACTGCCTGCCGCGGCGCTCCTCTTCTCGGGTTATGTCATCTCGACTTCCGTCGAAAACACTTCGCCCTCCTTTTACCTCGATGCCGACAGGCTCTATGAACACTATTTTTCGGGCTACAATCTGGGCACCGTTTCCCGGGAGCAGATCAAAACCGAACTGAAAATGGTTATCAATGCCATCGCGCTGGAAAAAGCCCAAGGCGGCGACATACCCGACACACTCTTTGTCTCCGACCGGATTGCCGTGCAGAAGCTCTCGCAGGACAATATCCGCAGCGAAATCGCCCATTTTGACGATTTTGTCCATCCGTATAAAACGCTGGAAACCGGAGTCCAAACGCCCTCACACCAACCCGCTGATGAGATGGAATTTGGCAGCTGCACCCCCTTTGCCGCCTATATCCGCGAGCAGTCCGCCCTTGTCGAGAAATTCGGTCTCCCCTACCGAATTCCCAACAGTGCGCTTCAGGTGATGGACATCAGAGAGAACAGGTTTCTAAAAGTCGGCACGGAGATGCACGAAAAGATGTATGACCGCACCCGCTACGGGAATGATGAAACCGCCATGAGGCTGGAACAGCTCAAGAGCTTTAAATGGCAGAGCGCCGATATCGTGCTGGGGCATACGACGACCCGCGATTCCCGACTCTCCATCCAGGGGTACTGGAACCATGCCGGCATCTATAACGCCGGATGCGGCTGCATCATCGATGTCTGGCCGGCCGATGAGAACGGCTTTGAAGGCGGGGTCCGCCAGAGCAGCAGAGCGTTCTGGGCAAGCCATTTTTCCGACATCGCCATCATTCACCTGAAGGAGATCCCTCTTCAGACCCGCAGGCAGATCGAGGAAACAGTGTTTGAAAAACTCGGAGCCCCTTATAATCTGGCCA
>CAZNQJ010000220.1:0-3867 GCA_964575205.1 uncultured Campylobacterales bacterium
GCCGATGCGATCATTTTCGGAACGCCTACGCGTTTTGGAAATATGTGCGGCCAGATGCGGCAGTTTCTCGATCGCACGGGGCAACTGTGGGCGAGCGGTTCGCTGGTCGGCAAAGCGGGCAGCGTCATCACCAGTTCGGCCACGCAACATGGCGGGCAGGAATCTACGATTCTCAGTTTTCACACCACCCTGCTGCATCTGGGCATGGTCATTGTCGGCCTGCCGTACACGTTCGAGGGGCAGACGATCACGGATGAGATCACCGGCTGCTCCCCCTACGGCGCGTCGACGATCGCCGGAGGCGACGGAAGCCGTGTCCCGAGCGAGAACGAGCTTGCCGGTGCCCGCTACCAGGGAGAACATGTCGCAAAAATCGCAAAGAAACTTTCGTCATAAGAAAAAGGAAAAAGGGGCCAGAAAAAGGGATTAGGTGATAACTCTGTACTTCTTTCTGCTTTGCTCCCCGCGCACCGGCCCCTTTGATGTAGGCAGGCCGCGAACCGGCAAATGAAAGGGCCTGTTCGAAGAGGGTGTTGAAGGTGTCTTCATTGTTTCAATTTGGTTTCAAAAACCGGAAAATAAAATAGGTATGATGCAGTAGTTGAACTGCACCGACTATGATCTATAACTATTGAGAAGTACGGCTTGTGCCGCCATGATGATGGGGTAGTTTGTCGGAGCTGCTGTTAACAGCGGTTGTGTCGCTACCTGCAGTGAGATGAGCGAGTGGACCGTCAGTTCAGCCTCTATGGCCAACCCGATAATATTGATGATCTCGCCGGCCTCCTTGGAGCCTATTACCTGACCGCCTATAATCTGTCCGCTGCTTTTCATCGCAATTAACTTTATAGACTGTTTTGAGGCATCTGCTACTGCGGCAGGGTGTCTGTTCAGACCCTCAAAATATCCTGTTACGTAGTCTATATTCTCTATTTTGGCTCTATTTTCGGTTACACCCGCGCTGGCAAATGCGCGCTCGCCGATCATCGTTGAAAAGATGGCGATAGTACCGTTGAAACCTTTTAAATGTTTCAGTTTGTAAAGTGAACTTCCGGCTACTCTGGCCTCTGCTGCCGAGGTGGAAGCCAGCATGACCTTGGAAGGATCTCTTGTTATGAAATCTCTTCGTCCTGAACAGTCTCCGACAGCGAAGATATCTTTGTTTTTTGTCCGCATATACTCATCTACCCAGATGCCGCCATATCTTGCCAGTTTTAGACCTGCTTTTTCAGCTAACGAGGAGTTCGGCTGATACCCTGTTGCTAAAATAATAAGATCTGCCTCTAAAACCGTTCCGTCACATAGTCTGACACCGGTAGCTAAAGCATCTTTTTGAACGACACGATCTGCATGTTGTCCCAGTGCCAACCTAACACCGAGATTTTTCATGATCTCTTCTGCCTGAATGGCCATATCCTCGTCAAACGAGTCCGCCAGAATATGTCTTCCGCCGACAATCGTCACCTCTTTGCCTGCACTTGAAAGTTCCGTCGCAAGCTCTACGCCGATAAACCCGGTTCCGACAACAATGACTCTTTTTTTACCCGCTAAATGGTTTTTAAGCGCTTCAACCTTGTGGTACTCTTTGTTGATGGTAAAAACATTATCCAGCTTCAGTGCGTCTTGAAAGTTTTTATGAACAAAAGGAATGGAACCCGTTGCAAAGATCAGTTTGTCAAATGTTATGCTGTTTTCGGTTGCGACTGCTATTTTATTCGCTATGTCTACGCTGGTCACCGTATCTACGATTTTTGCTATTTTTTCGACAACAGGATTATTACCGCCGCACCCCATGGCATTTTTATCGACTGATCCGAGCGTGTTTCCAAAAACGTACGGTATCCCGCAAGGCACTTGAGCCTTTTCATATGACCTTACAACCATCACTTTTTTGTCCATGTTGTTTACAGCTGCAGTCATAGCCGCTACCATGGCGGCGGGACCGCCGCCTATAATCAATATATCAGTCTCTAAATGGTTCATTTTCTGCCTTTGAGTACTTTTTTAATTTATATCAACTAGCACCCTGAGAAGTCTCAAGCTGATGCTATCAACTCTCTTCAACAAGGTGGCGGGAACTAGTACGTACCTTTTGAAATATTTCGTAAGTCTATCAAAATAAAATTGGGGGAGAGGTTACTTTGCAAAGTACCGGGTTTTCAACCTTTGTTCATGACTCCACTCTCGCACACTTCTTGCACTGGGGTTTGTAACAAAAGATCGCAAGGAGACCCTATGGTCAATCGCGCAAAGATCAAAGAACTGATGAACGAGAGCGCCTGTTCTCACAACAAGGACAAGAAGCCGGGTGCCGGTTGTGACATGCCCAAGCCGGGAATGGCGGCGGGGGGCTGCGCTTTTGACGGGGCGCAGATCTCGCTCTTTCCCTATGCCGACGCGGTGCACCTGGTGCACGGGCCTCAGACCTGTCTCGGTGCCTCGTGGGAGACCCGCGAGACGCTGAGCTCCTACGAGGGGCGCGATCATACGGTGATGGGTTTTACGACGGGCATCACGACCAACGACGTCATCTTCGGCGGCGACAAGCGCCTGGCCGACTCCATCGACTATATCATGGAGCATTACAAGCCGGAGGCGATCTTCGTCTACTCCACCTGCGTCACGGCGATGGTGGGCGATGACATCGACATGACCTGCAGTCTCGGCAGCGAGAAGCACGGCGTGCCGGTCGTGCCGGTCCATGCGCCGGGCTTCGTCGGCGGCAAGAACCTCGGTTCCCGTCTGGCGGGCGAGGCGGTGCTGGAGCATCTCATCGGCACCAAGGAGCCCGAATACACCACCCCCTACGACATCAACCTCATAGGCGACTACAACGTCACGGGCGACATGTGGCAGTACCTGCCGATCTTCGAGAAGATCGGCATCCGCGTGCTCAGCTCCATGAGCGGCGACGGGCGCGTCGGCGATATCCGCGGCGCCCACCGCGCCAAGCTCAACGTCATCGTCTGTGCCAAGTCGCTCGTCACACTCTGCCGCAAGATGCAGGAGCAGTACGACATTCCGTGGATCTCGGTCTCTTTCTACGGCAAGCGCGACACCACCTTCGCCATCCGCGAGATCGCCAGGGCGCTGGGCGACCCGGAACTGATCGCGAAGGCCGAAGCGGTGATCGCCGAAGAGGAGGCGAAGCTCGAAGCGAAGCTTCTGCCGTACAAGCAGCTCTTCGCGGGCAAAAAAGCGGTGCTCAACACCGGCGGCAACAAGGCGTGGTCGATCGCCTCGGGGCTGCAGGACCTCGGCATCGAGGTGGTGGCGACCTCCATACGCAAGTCGACCGAGGACGACATCGCCAAGGCGCGCGACTACCTCGGCCCTGAGGGTATCCTGATGAAGGCGCCGGCCTCGGAGCAGTCCAAGGTGATCGACGAGCGGGGGGCGCACATCCTGCTCGCGGGCGGGCGCAGCCTCTACACCGCCATCAAGAAGAAGATCTCTTTTATCGACGTCAATCAGGAGAAGAAGACCAGCTACGGCGGCTACAACGGGCTGCTCAACCTCGCCGAGGACCTCAAGTACGCCTTCGCAAACCCCGTCTTCGCCAACGTCTCCAAAAAGGCGCCCTGGGATCTCTAGCGTTAAAGGGCATCTCTGGAATCCTATGCCGTCCTCGTAGGGTTTCACAGATGCCCTTTTCTCCTTCACTCCTTTTTCCTACATTTTTGTCTCTTCCTTTTAAATACATTTGTGTCCGTTTGTTGAATGGTTTATTTGTCTTGTTCTCTTTGTTTTTACAGACTCTACATATTGTTAGAGGAATTGGCCTTTTACACATACACTCTTTCCTTTTTGTGCCGCCAAAAAGGAAACGAAAAAGCTCTCGAAACGGCTTCGAGGTGAGAACCGTTA
>CAZNQJ010000221.1:0-3854 GCA_964575205.1 uncultured Campylobacterales bacterium
CCAAAGCAGCTGCCTTTGTTGAGAAGAAAAATTGGAATTATTTTCCAGGATTTCAAACTGCTGAAGGATAGAAACGTTTACGAAAACCTTTCTTTTGTACTTGAAGCAACTAACACTCCGGGTAGAGAAATAAAAAAAAGAGTAACTAATGCATTATCTGATGTTGGACTATCGCATAAGCGGAAAAGTATGCCGTCGGAACTATCCGGAGGTGAAAAGCAGCGTGTTGCTATTGCCCGGGCAATACTGAATGAGCCAATCATTATTTTAGCAGATGAACCTACCGGGAACCTTGATCCCGAAACTTCGGGTGAAATAGTAGGAATATTGAAAAAGATAAATAGTAATTCTATTTGAATGACTAATATTTTTGTTATATTCAGAAAGAGTATTATGAACTATGCGACGAAAGAGGGAACCTTCAACTACCTGAAACAGTTTCCGAAATACAGCAGAGATTTTTACCGGTTTGACGGCGATGTCTTTGTCTCATCACTGGGATTGGGCACTTTTCGAAAAGAGCCTTACCGCGAAGAGAACTACATCGTCAACTACAAAGATTCCGTCAAAATGGCAGTTCTCAACGGCATCAATCTCATCGATACGGCCATCAACTACCGCTACCAGACAAGCGAACGCGAGATCGGCGAAGCGCTGCAGGAGCTTTTTTCCGAAGGAAAGGCAAGCCGCGACCAGCTTGTCGTCACCTCGAAAGCGGGGTTCCTTCCCCTGGACTTCCCCTTCCCGGAAAACCCTTACCAGTGGATAGAAGAGAATGTTCTCACTCCGGGGCTTGCAGAAAAAGAGGATGTCATCGTCGATCAGCACTGTATGACGCCGGCCTACCTTCGCTGGAGCGCCGAGCAGTCGCTCAAAAACCTTCAGCTTGAGACGATCGACATCTTTTTCCTGCACAACCCCGAGATGCAGCTGGGCTATGTCGACTACAAGACACTCAAAAAGAAGATCAAAAAAGCCTTCGAGCTCTTCGAAAAACTTGTCGCCGAAGGGAAGATCCGCCATTATGGCATCGCCAGCTGGAACGGCTTCCTGTACGATGAGAGCCATACGGAGTACCTGAGCCTCAAAGATATGGTCGCTATTGCCGAAGAGGTCGGCGGCAAAGGACACCACTTCAAGTACATCCAGTCGCCCTACAATATCGCCAAGACACAGGCCCGCAGCTACAGCAACCAGAAAGGTCCGGACGGACGTTACTACACCCTGATGCAGGCGGCGCACGGCTACGGTCTGAAGATGATGGGCTCCTCGTCTCTTCTGCAGGCCAATATTTTTCAGAGCAAGTTCGACCCGAAAGTCAGGGAGCTGCTGGGGACCAGTGAGCTGAGCGACCTGAGCACGGCCCTGCAGTTCGCGCGGATGGGCAGCGTCGTGAGCTCCCTTTTCGGGGCGGTCGACCCGCAGCACGTCGAAGACAACCTGATACTGGCGTACATACCCAATGCAAAGCCGGAGAATGTAGAGAAGCTGTTTGGGGCCAAAGATGCTGTATGACGTCATCGTCGTCGGCAGCGGTATCTCCGGACTCTATGCGGCACTCTATGCAAAACGGGCGGGGTTCAATGTCGCCGTCCTGACAAAAAGCAACCCCTTCCGCTCCAATTCGGCCGTTGCCTCCGGCGGCATCAATGCGGTGATCAGCATGGACGAGTTTGATTCGGTATCGCGCCATGTGCGCGATACGGTAGCGGGTTCGGACGGTTTATCTCATCTTCAGAATATCGAGAAGATGTGCCAGGAAGCGCCGAACATCGTCGATGAGCTGCGCGAGATGGGCGTCGGTTTCGACGTAGACGAGGAGGGCAACCTGCAGCAGCGCCCTTTCGGCGGCGCCAGCGCAAACCGTACCTGCTATATTGCGGACCGCACGGGGGCCTCAATTGTGCAGACGCTCCTGATGACCTGCCGAAACGAAGGGGTTCATATCCTCTCCAACCACAAGTTCCTCAACATCGCCACATATAACGGAAAGCTCTCCGGCGTGACCGTGCTGCGGCGCCACAACACCCAGGTGATCGCGCTGGCCTGCAAGGCGCTGGTGCTGGCCGGCGGCGGGTATGCGGGGATCTACCGCGGCCACAGCACGAATTCGCAGGAGAGCTCGGGCGATGTCATCGCCGCGGCGCTTCGGGCAAATATGCGCCTGAGCAACATGGAGTTCGTGCAGTTCCATCCGACGACCCTGGCCAAAACCGGCGCCCTGATCAGCGAAGCGGCGCGCGGCGAGGGGGCCTATCTGGTCGACGAAACGGGCAAACGCTTTACCGATGAGCTTCAGACCCGCGACAAACTCTCCCGCGAGATCACCTCGCACATGCTCAAAGGGCATAAGGTCTACCTCGACTTCCGCCATCTTGATGAAAAGGTGATCGACGAGAAACTCCCCTCGGCGCGAAAGATGGCGCTCAATGCCGCGGGGATCGACATTACGAAAGAGCTGCTGGAGATCGCGCCGGCGGCGCACTATAGCATCGGCGGCATCTGGACCAGGGAAGACACCTCGACCGATATGCCTTACGTCTTTGCCTGCGGCGAATGTGCGGTAACGGGCGTGCACGGGGCCAACCGCCTCGGCGGAAACTCCCTGCTTGAAGGGGCCTTTTTCGGACGCATGGCGGGTCGGGAAGCGGCCCGGGTCGCACTGAAGCGGGATTTCCAGCCCATCGACTACGCCGATGTCGACAAAGAGATGCGCCGTGTCGAGGTGATGATGGAGGGCGAAAGCCGCTTCAACATCAATGCCATGCGCAAAAACCTGGGAGAGTCGCTCTTCCGGAATGCGGGTGTCTACCGCAGCGAAGAGTCGCTCTCGGATGCGCTGGAGTACATCCACTACCTGATGAAACGCACCTACGGCCTTCACTGCGTAAACAAAGAGCGCCACAACAATGTGGAACTCCCCTCCATCCTGGAGTTTCAAAACGCGCTGGTGATCGCCGAGGCGATGGTCGTCTCCGCAATGCAGCGAAAAGAGAGCCGGGGGGTGCACTACCGTGAAGACTACCCGATGCGCGACGACAAGCTCTTCGATTCGGCTTCCTATATCGTGCAGCTTCAGTACAACTATATGAAGGTCACCTTCGAGAATGCGTCGCCGAACAATATATGGTACAACATCAAAAAGAGGCTCAAAATTCAATAAAGGATGATGCCGCCCGAAAGGGCAGGCGTTTCGGGGAAATGTCGGCTAAAGCCGAGCGTTTCACTCATTTAGTGCCACAGCGGCCAGCGTAGCTAAAGGGGCTCGGTGTGCCCCCTCGGGTATTGCCCCTTTGGCGTGAGTTCTGCCCCGAAAGGGGGCAAGCTTCAGTGCCACAGCGGCCAGCGTAGCTAAAGGGGCTTTGCCCCTTTGGCGTGAAAATTAAATAAAAAAAGGAAAAAACAATGGCAAAAGTAATGCTGCGATTAAATGACGAGGGCAAGGTTCTCTTTTATATTGCTAAAAGAGATATGGAAGAGATCATCCAGGGGCTTGAGTTTGACAGTGAAGAGAAGTGGGGCGGAAACGTCAACCTGACCAACGGGGATGTGTGGTTTATTGAGCCGGATGTTAAAAAACTCCCTAATGAGGTCAACGCGAAGATTGTTACACGCGGCGAGGGGTAGCGCTATCGCGGTATGCGTTGTAGATAATTTCCAGATTCCGGAGATTGTTCGAACGTCAATATCAAGGATAAAGTGCAACAGAAGGAGTGTTAAAGAGAGCGGGAAACCAGTGAGGTCTGCCGCGATGCCATAAGACCGCAAGCCCTGAGGCTGCGGTTTATGTTCAAAATTGCGTTATATTACAGAAGAGTTCCCAGTAGACCGCCTACCAGACCGGTTACCGGAGT
>CAZNQJ010000222.1:0-3843 GCA_964575205.1 uncultured Campylobacterales bacterium
TGAGGCGGACAGGGCATTTGATGCCGGGCGTATGCTTGAAGCCAGAGAGCTGTTGCAAAAAGCCTATGCGCACGATGATACTATTCCCGAACTGGCGAACCGTTTAGGCTTCGTTTTAAGTGCGATGGGAAATCATGATGAGGCGTTAAAGCTTTATAATGATTCCCTTCGTTTGCGAGAAGAAGATGTGACCCATCTGGCTATCGCTTCGCAACTCCGTTCACTCGGGCGTCTTGATGAGTCGCAGGAACATTACAGACGTGCGATCGAGCTCGATCCGAAATACGAGGTGACCTACTTCAACTATGCGAACCTGTTGGTGGAGATGGGTGAACTTGATCAGGCGAAAGCGATGTACCAGAAGGCATTGGAGATCGAACCGGGGCTGGAAGCCGCGAAGGAAGAGCTGGAGAAACTCGATGAGCGATAAAAGCCAGGCGCGTTTAGCCGTCCTGATCGATGCGGATAATGCCCAATCCTCTATCATCGCCGGGCTGCTCGATGAGATCGCCCAGTACGGTGTCGCGAGTGTCAAGCGGATCTACGGCGACTGGACAGACACCCGTCTGAAAGGGTGGAAAACGACACTTTTGGAACACGGCATCAACCCGGTGCAGCAGTTCGCCTACACCACGGGAAAAAATGCCACCGATTCGGCGCTGATCATTGATGCAATGGATCTGCTCTACAGTGAGAAGCTCGACGGCTTCTGTATCGTTTCGAGTGACAGCGACTTTACGAGACTGGCCAGCCGCATTCGCGAGGCAGGGCTGAAAGTATACGGCTTCGGCGAGAAGAAGACGCCAAAAGCCTTTGTAAGTGCCTGTGACAAGTTTATCTATACCGAGATCTTGCGCGAGACCGATGAGGTGAGTGAAACCAGAGAGAAGAAAGCACCATCTAAAGTCCAGAAGCTTGATCTCAAAGTGCTGAACATGCTTCGCCATGCGGTCGAAGATACGACCGATGAAGCGGGCTGGTCCCACCTCGGTTCCGTGGGACAGAACATATTGAACAAATTTCCCGATTTCGATCCGAGGAACTATGGTTTCAAGAAGCTGCGTGAGCTGATAGAGAACACACAGCTTTTCGAGTTCAAAGAGGTTGACCCGCTTTCGCGGACACAGACGGTCCGTGTACGGCTTAAACGAAAGAGGAGCTACGAATGACGGTCGGCGAAATATACAGGGTCTTGGACGGACTCTCTCCTTTTGCGCTGCAGGCCGCATGGGACAACTCCGGTCTGATCGTCGGCAGTATGGAGCAGGAGATATCGCAGATCGTGCTCAGCATCGATATCGACGAAGCGCTGTTGGAAAGTGTGCAAGAGGGGAGTCTGATCATCACCCACCACCCGCTGATATTCAGCGGGATCAAGTCGATGGATTTTGCGACCTATCCGAGCAAACTGCTGGCCCGTATGATCGAAAAAAAGATCAGCAACATTGCCATGCATACCAATTTTGATCAAACACACCTGAACGCCTATGTGGCGGAGAAGGTGCTGGGCCAAACGATAGCGGAGCAGAATGAGTACCTGATCTATTTTGACGTGAAGCAGAGTTTTGAAGCGTTTACGGCGATGGTGGCAGAGGCATTCGGTCTGACGCATTTGAAGAGCGTTGTTGCCCATGAACGGGCGATCAGACGGGTAGCACTCTGTACCGGTTCAGGGGCCTCCATGATACGTGAGATCGATGCGGACTGTTACCTGACAGGCGATATCAAATACCACGATGCAATGGAGGCAAAAGTGCTGGGACTCAATATGATCGATATCGGCCATTTTGAGAGCGAACGCTATTTTGGCGAGATATTGCAGGAATATTTGAATTATTTAGGATTAACGGTTATAATTTCGTCATCCAAAAACCCATTTACATATCTGTAGATGCAAAGTGCCCGGAATTGGGGCATGCTTACCCATTTATACAGAGCCGCATTTGTACTATTGCGACATTTTAAGGAAAAAGATTGAATAAGCACCTAGAACAACTGATTGAACTTTCCAAAGTTGATAAAGAGATCGATGCATTTGAGCCGCAGATCGAAGAGGCTAAAATCAAGTATGAAGCAGCACTTGCCAAAAAAGATACACTAAACGCAGAGATTGCAGCGCTTGACGATGCGATCAAAGGCGAGAAGGTCAAGAAGCAGAAAAATGAGCTTCATATTGCAGAACTTTCGGCCAAGCTTCAAGAAAACAGCAAAAAAAGCGGTGACGTCAAGACTGAACGCGAGATGAAATCGCTTCAGCTTGAAGAAGAGATCGCTAAAGAGCAGGTGGCTTTTGCCAATGAAGAGATCGAGCGTTTGGACAAAGTGATCGAAAACAAGCAAGAGAAGATCAGTGAGCTGAAAGCGCAGATGGAAACGATCGATGCGAACCTCTCAAGCGTAAAAGAAGAGGTCGATGCAAAGTTGGCCGCTATCGACGCCAAGCGCCAAAAAGTCTTTGAAGCAAAAGAGAAGCTGGTTTCTCAGATGAACCAAAAAGGGCTTTCATTCTATCAGAAGATCCGCCGCTGGGCAAAAAACACAGCTGCTGTTGAGGTGAAGAACCAGGCCTGTATGGGTTGCTATATGGTCATCAATGACAAGGTCTATGCCGAGGTTATTAAAGGCGAAGAGATTACAAACTGCCCGCACTGTGGCCGTATCTTGTATATTGAGCCGACAACAGAGACTACTGAAGCGTAATAAACACTTCACTGTTAAAGGAGTGTAGTGTGATATTCAAACCATTTACACTTCTGTACTTTTTGATTGCAGCGCTTCTCTATCTTGCAGCGCTGCCACTCTTGGTTCTCTTTTCATTTAAAAAAAAATACAGAGAATCGCTTCCCGCACGTTTTTTTCTAAAAGACAACCCCCGTTTCAAGCGAAAAGATATCTGGTTCCATGTCTGCTCTCTGGGCGAGGCAAGAGCACTGAAACCGGTTATAGAACGCCTGGAAGGCAGAGCGATCAGTATCTCGGCCATTACCCATACCGGTCATGCCGAAGCCTTGAAATACGGTGCCGAGGTACGGTATCTGCCCTACGAGATCTTTCTGCCCTTTTGGATACAAAAACAGAACTACCTGGTCGTTTTGGAAGCAGAGTTCTGGTATCTGCTTTTTGCGGTAGCCCGTGCAAAAGGGGCCAAAGTCGTTCTGCTTAACGCCAGAATGACGGAGCGGAGTTTTCCGAAATACATGAGGCTGCGCTGGTTTTACCGACGCCTCTTTGCGCGGACGGACAAAATATTCTGCCAGAGCGAAGCGGACAAGCGGCGTTTCGAGATGCTGGGTGCCGGCAACATCGAGGTGGTCGGCAATATCAAACTGGCGCAGGAAGTCGCTGCAGCGAAAGCGTATACGAAGCCCTCATCCGAGGTGATCGTCGCTGCTAGCACGCATGAGGGTGAAGAGAAAGTGATCTTTGAGGCCTATCTGAAGTACCGTGAAGAACACCCTTCAAAACTGGTCGTCGTTCCGCGCCACCCGGAACGTTTCGAGCGTGTCTATGAACTTCTTTCAGCGATGAAGAGGGAGGAGCAGACACTCTCGAGATGGAGCAAAAAAGAGGGGTTTGATGCCGATATCATCCTGGTCGATGCGATGGGCGAGTTGAACAACATCTATGCGCTCAGCGATGTGGCCGTTTTGGGCGGCGCCTTCAGAACGGATGTGGGCGGACACAACCCGCTTGAACCGGCGCATTTCGGCTGCAAGATCATCACCGGGCATCACGCTTTTATGCAGCAGGAACTTTTCCGGTATGTCCACAATGTCCAAACGGTTGATCTGACAGAGATAGCGGCCGCTTTGCAAAAGGCGAGGTCGATGGACGGCTCCTTTG
>CAZNQJ010000223.1:0-3837 GCA_964575205.1 uncultured Campylobacterales bacterium
AGTTTAGCGCTCGGCGTACCGATGTACGCTGTCGGCTAAACGTTTTGCACAATCTACACTAAATCTAAAACTTCAAAATTCGTTTGGGTTACGGTGAGCTGCGCTACCTTGCTTTAAAACTCTTTTTGCTTTTGCAGAACTCCTGCAGGAAACAGTCGCTGTCGCACTTCGGGTTTTGCGCGGTGCAGATGTAGCGGCCGAAAAGCACCATGCCCTGATGCAGTGCATGGAGGTCGGTCTTGAACTTTTTGACCAGGGTCTCTTCGGTCTTAAGCGCTGTTTCGTCATCACTCAGCCCCAGACGGTGCGCGACACGGAACACATGGGTGTCAACGGCCATCAGGTTGGCACCGGTATATTCGATCATCACGACGTGGGCCGTTTTTTGGCCCACGCCTGCCAGCGTGACAAGCTCTTTTTCGTCAAGCGGGACCTTGCCGTCATAGACGTCAACCAGGCGCTGCGCCATCTTGATAAGATTTTTTGCCTTATTGTTGAAAAACGAGCAGCTGTTGATGATGGATTTGATATCTTCGAGCTCCGCGTTGGCCAGGCTGACCGGATCGGGGTACTTTCTGAAAAGTTCCGGCGTGAGCAGATTGACACGTTTGTCGGTACACTGGGCAGAAAGGGCTACGGCAATCACAAGTTCGAATGCATTGGAGTAGGTCAATTCGGTAACGGCTGCATCATAACGCTCTAAAAAAGCCTCTTTGATAGAGGCTATCTCTTTTTTGGTGGCTTTTTTCATTATTGTTTTCACTTTGTAATAGTTGGCGGCATTTTAACATGATATCAAATACCTTTATGGCAATAATCCAATTCAATATGATACAATAGCCAACTATTACAATTTGTTATCAAAGTAAGGAAGAATATGGCTTTTTTCTCATGGGTTACCTCTCTTTTTTCTTCTCAGCAGCCAAAAACATCACTGACCGGAATCATGACCAAAGAAGATTTTGTCAGTAAGGACCTCTTCTACCAGATTCTTGACCTAGACAGTTCCATTCTCCTTTTCTATACGAAAGAAGACGGATGGCTGGGGGCTAACAAGCTTTTTTTCTCACTTTTTGATTATGAGCATATTGATGATTTTAGAAACAGACATGCAAGTATCAGAGAACTTTTCGAGCGTGAAGCAGAAGAGGTCTTTACCGATGAAGAGAGTAAATGGCTCGAATTCATCAAAGAGCAAAAGAGCGATGAGGGCTATCGCGTTGTCGTCATCGACAAAAATGGCGCTGAACGGTATCTCCGCCTGAAAGTGCGCCTCTTAAAACAAAAAAGTGTCGATCTCTATCTCTTGCAGATGGATGATATCTCGGAACTCGAACATGCCCTGAGCAAAACAGAGGAGATCGAGCAGCTTAAAACGAAGTTTTTGGCCAATATCGGTCATGAGTTTAGAACACCTATGAACGGTATTTTAGGTTTTGTGGAGCTGTTGGAACACACCCATCCGACGGAGAGCCAAAACGAATATATCCATATGATCCACTCTTCGGCACGCAATCTGATGACCAGTATCGAGAGCCTTTTAGACCTTTCCCAGATGGAAGGCGGCCGTTTCACTGTCAATACAAGCGAATTCAATCTCTTTGCCGAGATGGAGGAGATGGCGCAGCTTTATACGTCGGAAGGACGCAATAAGGGGATCAGCGTCTCATTCTACGTCGGGCCGAACCTGCCGACCTATATTCAGGGGGACCTTCGCAAGCTCAAACAGATTTTGAACAACTTGATCAACAATGCCTTGAAGTTCACCCCCAGAGGCGGCAAGATCGCTGTGGAAACCAGGCTGCTCAAATGGGCTGAAGGGAGCCGTTGTACGATCAGTTTTGCAGTCCGAGATACAGGGCCGGGTATTGCAAAAGAGCAGATCGCCAACGTGACGAAGCCGTTTGAAGCGGGAGAGCAGGCGGATCATCGACTCGGTGTCGGATTGAGCCTGTCGCATGGACTGGTTGAACTGCTGGGCGGTGACCTGAAGATCGTTTCCGAAGAGGGGCGCGGTTCGCAGTTTAATTTTACGCTCTCCTTTACGGCCGCAAAAGAGCAGTCGTTTCAGATGGTTGAGGACAAACGTGCCAAAGTCGTCTTGCTTGATGAGAAGAAGATCGATGACGCCAATCTTTTGACAAACTATCTCCGCGGTTTCGGATTGCATATTGAAAAAGTGCATCTGCTCGATGAGACGATCTATAACGATACCGATATGGTCTATCTTGTGGCATCGCAGGAACAGTCAGCATGGCTGATGAAACTGGGCACTTATCAGAAAAAGTGCCGTGTCGTTCTTGTTCTGGACGCGGGCGAAAAGCTGCAGACCAGGACAACGCACATTGTTGATTATGTGATCAACAAACCTCTGCTTCCGACACGAATCGCGGAACATGTCAATATGGCCTTCAAGCTTCAAGAACCGGAAGGGGCGAAGGAGAAGCTGAATCAGCAGGGATTGCGTGCCCTTGTTGTAGAGGACAACCTGATCAATCAGCGTCTGATCTCCATTCTCCTGCAGGAGTATGATCTGAAGGTCTCAACGGCTTCTGACGGAGAAGAGGGGGTCCGCAAATGCGAGAACCAGGAGTTCGATATCGTCTTCATGGATATCGACATGCCGGTTAAAAACGGCATCATCGCCACCAGAGAGATCAAGTCGCGTATGTCAAAGAAAAGCAAGATGCCGATTATCGCTTTGACGGCGCTGGCAATGGAGGGCGACAGAGAAAATATTTTGCAGGAGGGGCTTGATGATTATCTGGCCAAACCGCTTACACGGGCAAAGCTTGAGTATATTTTAGAAAAATATCTTAAAGTGTCAATTGTCTGATCTTGCCATTCACAACAGCTTCGGCATCTCTTAGCATAAGAGTTGCCTTTTATTTGTTTTTCATTTAATAAGCAAGACTATACTTCTTACAAATATATTAAGCTTAAGGAATACGTTTGAAATTACCAATTAAAGTATTAGTGACAACAGCATTGTTAAGTTCGATGGCAGCTGCTTCAATTGTGGATACAGTCAACGGTACACAGATCTCTTCTGATGAGGTAAACCAGGTCCTTATGGAAGGCACACAGGGGCGTTTCAATACCTTGCCTAAAGAGAAGCAGGATGAGCTTCGCAAACGTATTATCAAGGGTATGATCTCTCAGGAATTGGTCTATGATGATGCTAAAAAAAGCGGCGTCCTCACATCTCAAGAGTATAAAGATGAGCTCAAAGAGGTGATGAAGCGTGTTGAAAAACAACTAGCTTCCAAAGTGTGGGAAAAACAGCAGTACGATAAGATCAAGGTCTCTGATGCAGAGATCAAAAAGTACTACGATTCACATGCAGATGAGTTTGTTGAAAAAGAGAAGGTACATGCACGCCATATCCTTGTCAAGACGGAAGACGAAGCCAAAAGCATTATCGGTGATCTTAAAGGAAAAAAAGGTGACGCATTAAAAACGGCATTTGTCGAAGCGGCGAAGAAGTTTTCAACAGGACCGAGCGGACCTAAAGGCGGTGACCTTGGTTCATTCCCAAGCGGCCAGATGGTACCGGAGTTTAATGACAAGGTCTTCTCTATGAAGGTCGGTACTATTACAACTGAGCCGGTAAAAACACAGTTCGGGTACCATGTTATCTATCTTGAAGAGAAGATAAGCGGCAAAAAACTCGGTTTTGACGAAGTTAAGAGCTTCATCGAACAAAAATTGAAGATGGAAAAATTCAAAGAAGCGATGGAAACCAAGATGAAAACGCTTATGGATTCTGCCAAGATCACTTACGGAGAATAGTATCATACTGCTCCCCTCTGCTGTCGAACCGTTTGAATTTCACGG
>CAZNQJ010000224.1:0-3830 GCA_964575205.1 uncultured Campylobacterales bacterium
CTTGTTGATAGCGGCAACAAATGCTCTGATATTTTCATTGATCTTATCAGCATCAAAACTAACCTTACCGATTCCGGCATGGATATTACCTTTTTTATCAACACGGAAAGTTACCTGCCCGCCTTTGACATTTTGGACTGCTGTCGCAACATCCGGAGTTACTGTACCAGTCTTAGGGTTAGGCATCATACCTTTTGGCCCTAGAATACGACCAATCTTACCGACAAGGCCCATACAATCCGGTGCAGCAACAACGACATCGAAGTTGATATTACCTGATTGGATCTGCTCTACTAGATCGTCAGTACCGACGATGTCAGCGCCTGCAGCTTTAGCTTCATCAGCTTTAGCGCCTTTTGCAAATACGGCAACACGTACTGTCTTGCCTGTACCGTGAGGCAATACGATCGCACCACGAACCATTTGGTCAGCGTGACGAGGGTCAACATTGAGGTTCATCGCGATCTCTACCGTTTCGTCAAAGTTAGCTGATTTAAGCTCTTTGATGAAAGCAGCAGCGTCAGCTACTGTATATTTTTTCGTATTATCAATTTTTTCACTTAATTGTTTATAACGTTTACTTGCCATTTTGATTCTCCATTATGTATCTGCCGCAAAGTTTAAGATCACTGCGGTCGATGATCCGGTAGTTTCAATTTAATTTGAAACTAAAGTACTCTTAGTCTACGATCTCAACACCCATTGAACGCGCAGAACCTGCGATCGTGTTGGCAGCTTGCTCTTCATCGTCAGTGTTAAGATCTTCGATCTTAGTCTTGACAATTTCCATCAGCTGCGCTTTTGTGATCTGACCCACTTTGTTTTTAAGCGGATTATCAGTCCCCTTTTTAAGGTTTGCAGCTTTCATGATAAGTGCAGACGCCGGTGGCTGTTTTGTGATAAAAGTAAAACTTCTGTCACTGTAAACAGTGATGACAACCGGGACTTTGAATCCCATCTTGTCTTTTGTTTTTTCATTGAACGCTTTACAGAATTCCATGATGTTAACACCACGTTGTCCTAGTGCTGGTCCAACTGGTGGAGCCGGTGTAGCTTTAGCAGCTTCGATTTGAAGCTTGATATAACCCATAACCTTTTTTGCCATAGTTCTTTCCTTTTTTGAGATTAAATAATTTTTTCAACTTGTGAATAAGAGATATCCACCGGCGTTGAACGGCCGAAAATTGAAACATTTAACTTGAGCGAGCCGTGATCGACATCATACTCATCGACAGTACCTGTAAAGTTTGCAAACGGACCGTCGATAATACGGACCATCTCGTTCTTTTCGAAATAGACTTTCGGCTTTGGTGCCGGACGGTTGTTGACACGGTCTAGAATCGTATTAATGTCATTTTCGCTCAACGGCGTCGGCACATTGCCTTCGCCGATAAAACCGGACACTTTCGGAACACTCTGGATCATAGTCTGTAACGCCGTATCCAGATCAATGTTGATAAAGACATAGCCTGAGTAGAGTGAACGCTCGGAGATCTTTTTTTTACCGCTTTTCATCTCAACGACATCTTCAGTCGGGACGATCACTTCGGCGATACGGTCTTGAAGGTTGTTTTCTTCTATCAGGTTCAGAATCGCTTCGCGAACCTTGCGTTCACTGCCATAGGTCTGAATTGAGTACCATTTGTGTGCCATGATTGATCCTTAACCTAAAATTACAGATAAGACAGTTGACATTAACAAGTCAACCAGCGCCAAAAAGATAGAGATCACAGTTACCACTAAAAAAACAGCAAAGAATGCCTGTTTTACCTGCCCTTGTGTCGGGAAGATAACCTTAGCCAATTCACTTTTTGCATTTCTGAACGCGCCCGTCAAACTGTTTTTCATCTCTATTATTCCTCTTTACATTTGCAATCAATAGAGCTCAAAAGCTGCATTGATCATAAATGATACTATTAAGTGGCAGGCGTGAAGGGACTCGAACCCCTAACACCCGGATTTGGAATCCGGTGCTCTACCATTGGAGCTACACGCCTAAAAAGAAAACAGGAAATAGAAACGGCGAGGAAAAAGTTACTCTCCCTCACCGTTTCACTATTTACTATTTCACCTACGCAAAGCGCAACTAATTAAAGTTTTGCTTCTTTATGAACAGTGTGCTCACGACACCATTTACAGTATTTAGTTACTGAAAACTTCTCAGTATGAGTCTTTTTGTTTTTGCTTGTGTGATAATTACGACGAGTACATTTCTCACAAGCCAAGTGGATATTTTCACGCATAGTGTCTACCTAGTTTTAAAATTCATCCCCCGAAGGAGATGACATCAATTACTTGATGATTTTAGAAACAACACCTGCACCAACTGTACGTCCACCTTCACGGATAGCGAAACGAGTTCCCTCTTCCATCGCGATCGGGTTAATCAGTTCTGCAGTAATTTTTACGTTGTCACCTGGCATAACCATCTCAGTACCTTCTGGTAGAGTGATCGCACCTGTTACGTCTGTTGTACGGACGTAGAATTGAGGACGGTAGTTAGTGAAGAATGGTGTATGACGACCACCTTCCTCTTTGCTCAATACATAGATCTCAGCTTCGAAAGTCGTGTGAGGAGTAATAGACTTTGGTTTACAAAGAACCTGACCACGCTCAACTGCTTCTTTAGCGATACCGCGTAGAAGAAGACCACAGTTGTCACCAGCGACACCTTGATCCATCTCTTTACGGAACATCTCAACACCAGTTACAGTTGTAGTCTGAGTGTCTCTGATACCAACGATTTCAATCGTTTCGCCAATTTTGACAGTTCCACGCTCGATACGACCAGTAACAACTGTACCACGGCCAGAGATTGAGAAAACATCCTCAACTGGCATTAGGAAATCTTTGTCTGTTTCACGAGTAGGTTCTGGGATATAAGCATCAACTTCAGCCATAAGCTTCTGGATTTTTGCTGACCATTCGCCAAGAACACCAGTTTTGGCTTCTTCAAGCGCTTTAAGGGCAGAACCGGCTACGATTGGAGTATCGTCACCTGGGAACTCGTATTGATCAAGAAGTTCACGAATTTCCATCTCTACTAGTTCAAGAAGTTCTTCATCATCAACCATATCTTCTTTGTTCATGAAAACAACGATGTATGGAACACCGACTTGTTTTGAAAGAAGAATGTGCTCACGAGTCTGTGGCATCGGGCCATCCGCTGCAGAAACAACAAGAATAGCGCCGTCCATTTGAGCAGCACCGGTAATCATGTTTTTAACATAATCCGCGTGACCTGGACAGTCAACGTGTGCATAGTGACGGTTATCTGTCTCGTATTCTACGTGTGATGTTGCAATCGTGATACCACGCTCGCGCTCTTCAGGAGCGTTATCGATTTGATCATAATCCATAATCTTTGCACCGTTAGTTACAGCAAGTACTGCTGTAATAGCTGCAGTCAGCGTAGTTTTACCGTGGTCAACGTGACCGATAGTACCAATGTTAACGTGCGGCTTCGTACGTTCAAATTTTTCTTTTGCCATAGTGTCCTCCGACTTTTTAGTAAATAGAAATGGAATTATACCAAAAAACTATTCAATTATTGCTTGCGTTATCAATTTTTAGTAAAAACTAATTTTTTACATTAATGGAGCTCACACCGGGAATTGAACCCGGGACCTCTTCCTTACCAAGGAAGTGCTCTACCGCTGAGCCATGTGAGCAGAACTGTCTATTGTAAAAACAAGCAATCAGTGCATGGTTCTTTATAAAAATATTAAATTTAGTAATTAGATGGATATAAGAAGAAGTATAAGTTATTGTACTTCAGCTCCCAGAATAGCTAATACGATTGCAATGGAGCGGGTGAAGGGACTCGAACC
>CAZNQJ010000225.1:0-3824 GCA_964575205.1 uncultured Campylobacterales bacterium
TACAACAGCTCCGTCAATGATTACAACAGCGCCATCATTAAAGCGGCCAACGAGGTGGTGGGTGTGCTAAAGCGATCACAACTCATAGCGTCTCAAATGCGCTTTCACGAAGAGGATCTGGCTGCCAAAAACAGCAGTGAAACACTCGCGCTCAAAAGATTCAACGGCGGACTGACAGACAAGCTGCCCTATCTGAAAGCAAAAGTAGAGAGCTACCGCGGCGAACTGGGCAAGATCACTCTGGATGAAGAGAATACCGCCCTGCAGATCGAACTGATCAAAGCACTGGGCGGCGGGTATATTGATCAAGAGGGGCAGACAGATGCAGACAGGTAAAGCAGTTCTGCCGTCGTTCTCGTGGAAACGGATCGCCCTTGAGTGGCTCGCGACGGATGCACCTGTCCTGACCTACATGGCGAAAGCGACCTTTGCCGGGCTGCTTGCACTGTTTATCTCGATGACCTTGAATCTTCCCGATCCGCGCACCGCGATCTTTACCACCTTTCTCGTCATGCAGCCGCAGAGCGGTCTGGTTTTTTCCAAAAGCTACTACCGTGTACTCGGGACGATTGCCGGGGTGGGTGTCTCGCTTCTGATGATGGGGCTCTTCGCGCAGGATGCGGTCTGGTTTATCGCCTTTTTTGCCATCTGGATCGGTATCTGTACCGCCGCCGGACTGAAATACCGGAACTTCCAGTCGTACGGATTCGTCCTGGCAGGGTACACGCTCTGTATTGTGGCCCTTCCCGTCATCGAGATGCCGCTTGAGATATTCGACATTGCCGTTTCGCGGTTTTCGGAGGTGATCATCGGGATCATGAGTGCGACGCTCGTCAGTGATATCGTCTTTCCGCGAAAGCTCTCCAATTCGCTGTTGGCCAGCGAGAGAGAGCGGTTCGCCGATATGCTCTCAACCTTTGCCGACGGTGCCGCGATCTTTGCCGTTAGCGGGGAGACGGAAACGAATGTTGCAGGATTCTCCGGGGTTGTCGGTCTTCATGCTGTCCGGATAAACAGCAGCTTTGAAAGCGGTGCCGACCGTAAAAACCGCCAGCATTCCGGACAGCTCAACCAGGAGTATATGCACCTGTCGACAACGTTTCATTCGCTGAAGAACATTATTATTTCTATCGAACCGCGCACGCCGCCGGAAGTGCTGGCGTCGCTTGCCGGGCTTTACGCTCCGATCGCATCTGTTTTGAGAGGCTTTCCTTTGACGCCGCTTTCCGTCGAAGACCTGAACACTATCGTCAACGAACTGTTGGCGGTCAAAAAAGAGGTCGACGCGCTGTTACGCCGGGAACAGAGCCGTTTGGAGCCTCTTTTGGACGCGGATGCCTATGCCGCGTTCACATCGGCGGCCGGTCTGATCGTCCGCCTGTTGAATGAACTGCACATCCATTGTGTGACGTATCTTTCGTTTCTGAAGCACCGTCTCTCCGGAAAGGTTTCCAAAGAGCTGAGCCGCGTCGTCCGCTTTTCGACCCATACCGACACTGTTCTCGTCGCATTGGCGGCACTGCGCGGCAGCGGCGTTCTGTTGGTGACGATGATGTTCTGGATCTTAAGCGGATGGCCCTACGCGACGCTGACCGTCACCCTGGCGGTAGTTCTCGGGCTGTTGATCGGGACCCTGCCGAGTCCGCTCGATGCGGTCAAGAATTTTTTAAAAGGGGGCGTCAGCGCTGTGGGCGTGGCGGCTGTTTACGATTTTTATATCATACCTGAACTGACATCCGACATGTTGACGCTCTCTCTGGTGCTCGCGCCTGTTCTGGCCATTGTCGCGTGGTGGACCACGCAGCCCAAATGGAGCGGTTTCGCACTGGGCTTTATTTTTCTGTTTATGTATCAGTGCTCGCTCGATCCTTATTACAGGGTCGATCCGACGGTCTTTATGGAGAGCACGCTGGCCTACCTGATCGGGATCGTCTTCGCCGGTGCGGCTTATCTGCTGGTCAACTTCTGGTCCTGCTCGCTGACGCAGCAGCGCGTGGCAAAAATCCTGCGCCGTCAGATCGTAACACTCTGCAGCGGCACGATAGCGGTGCAGCGCAGCTCTCTCGAGAGCACCGGGCGCGACCTGGTGCAGCAGTTTTCGACCCAGGGACGGCTCAACATGCGTTCGAGCCGCCTTGTCTTTGAGTGGCTGCTCTCGACGCTGGAGATAGGGCGTGCGGTTATCACTGTCCGCCGCAACAGGAAAAGGTTTGCCCCTTCCGATGCGTCTGACCGAATCGACAGTGCGATCTGTGCGATCAGGAACTATTTTGCCACCCCTTCGGAGGCGATGCGCCGGATGCTTCTTGCGACACTGAAAGAGGCCGTTCCGGCTCTACACGCAATTAAAACATCGGCAAATGAACTTGAAAATGAAAGGATACAAAAGGTGATAAACGAACTTGCGCTGATCCGTACGATTATGCTGAATGAGAGATCGCTGCCGATCATTACGGAGGACACATGCCGTTAGATATCACTTTGTTCGGTATTCAGATGCCTACGCTCCTGCCGATCTTCGTTGCTGTCGCTGTTCTGCAGATCCTGGAGGACCGCATCATGTCCGATGCCGGTCTCTACAAACATGTCTGGCACCCGGGGCTATTCAGGACAGCTGTCTTTGTCTGTCTGTTTACCCTGCCGTGTCTGCTGATCTATACCTAAAGAAGGCCTATGATGAATGTCAATAACAAACTCTCCAAACTGTTGCGCTATGCGATTACCTTTACGGTGGTCGCAGTCGCTGTTTTTCTCGGTCTGATGCTCTGGCAGAACTATATGGAGAGTTCATGGACCCGCGACGGCCGTGTCCGCGCGGATATCGTCATGGTCGCCCCCGACGTCAGCGGTCTGGTGAGCGAGGTGGCCGTCGTCGATAACCAGTTTGTCAAGCGCGGCGATCTGCTCTTTAGCGTTGATGAGGTGCGCTTTGAGCATGCGCTGCACGAGGCGAAAGCGATAGTCCGGACCAAAAAAGCGGAGTACGAGATGAAAAAGAGCCAGTATGAGAGGCGTGCCGCTCTCGACAGCGACAGCGTCTCTCAGGAGAGCCGCGATGACGCGAGACTCGAAGCCGATATCGCCAAAGCCCGATATGAAGAGGCGGTGACCCGGGCGGAGACCGCAGCACTCGATCTGCAGCGTGCCGGTGTCCGGGCCCCGTCTGACGGCTGGGTCTCAAACCTGCTGCTTCGAAGAGGGGATTACGTCAAGAGCGGCGATAGCCGTATGGCGATCGTCAGCAGCGACTCGTTTTGGGTCTACGGCTATTTTGAAGAGCACAAACTCGCATTGATACATGTCGGTGACCAGGCGGTGATGAAAATGCTGGGAAGCAAATATACCCTGAAAGGTCATGTAGAGAGCATCGCCCGGGGTATCTCAGACAGGGACAATGCTACCGGCGAGCGCCTTCTGGCAAATGTCAACCCGACCTTTACCTGGGTCCGCCTCGCTCAGCGTATACCGGTGAGGATCCATATTGACACCGTTCCGGAAGGCTTTACTGTTACCGCCGGAATGACATGTTCCGTCAAAATAAGACCATCAACGTCGAAATAAGGAGAAAACCTATACCAATAGTAACAATAGATCTGCACTATTTTAATAAATGTAACTTATTGTAGCAGAAGGAGATAAAAACACCTTATATTCGACGATATTCGCAAATGCTATGTTCATGCTATCTTTCTCTCTTAGGATTAGAGCGTACGTTTTACACGGGGGAGTGAAAATGAAAAAAATGATAGCTACAAGTGCCGTTGCGATCGGACTGTTGAGCTCTGTCAATGTCTATGGTGCGGATGATCTGAGTGCTATGTTCT
>CAZNQJ010000226.1:0-3823 GCA_964575205.1 uncultured Campylobacterales bacterium
ACCCCGCCGAAACTCAGACGTTTAAGGTCCGCCACTTCGGCATTAAAATGGGCAAAAAAGCGGCGTATCTCACGGTTTTGTCCCTCGCCGATAGCGATTTTGAGTGTCGAATAGTCACCGCTGTTTTTGATGATCTGATAGGCAAAGAAGGGAGCGAACTCCATCGAGGTGATCGTGCTCAGCTCATGCGCACCGGCGGAAGCATCGTCCAGGACAAGCCCCTTTTTCATCGCCTCTTCCATCGACTCCGTCACAGGGCCTTTGATCTTCACCTTATAGACACGCTCAAGGCTCGAGGTCATCAGGAGATTGGCTACACGGGAGGCATCTGTCAAAAGAAGCAACCCCTCCGTCGTAAAGTCAAGACGTCCGACCGGAATGAAGTGCCTGAATTTCGACTCCAGCGAATCGTAGATAGTCCGGCGGCCGCGCGGATCGCTTTTGGTGACAAGCTCGCCTTTGGGCTTGTTATAGACGATGACCGTGATCTGATCGTTCGGTACGATCTTTTTACCGCTCACAATCACTTTTGCATAACGTTCATCCACCTGAGTGGCAGGATTATCCTGCAGCTCACCGTCGACATAGACGTAACCCGATTGGATCGCCTTGTCCGCCTCCCGGCGTGAGTAGGTGGAGTAGTGGGCTATATATTTATTCAGTCGCATCATGCGATTCCCTTTTCTACCAGATCATGCAGGTGCAGGACACCGAGAATCTTTTTCTCGCCATCGAGCACCACCAGGAGCTGGATCTTATATTTTTCGACCAGTATCAATGCCTCACTCGCCAGCATGGACGGGTCATCAATCGTTTTTGGGTTCAGTGTCGCAAAGCTCGATGCCGGCTGATCCAGAGAGAAGCGCTCATCCATCAGGGCGCGGCGGATATCCCCGTCACTGATCAGACCGACAAATTTTCCGTCGTTATCGACAAGAAGCACCGTTCCCAAACGCCCTTCGCTGATCGTCACGATCGCCTCTTTTACCGGCGTCTTCATACCGATCACCGGCAGGTTCTTTGTCCGCATCAGGTCGCTCACTTTGACAAACAGCTGACGCCCGAGCGAACCGCCGGGATGGAACGAGGCAAAATCTTCCCGCTTAAAGTTGCGTGCCTTCATCAGGCAGACAGCCAGGGCATCACCGAGCGCTAATGTCAGTGTTGTCGAAGAGGTCGGTGCAATATCAAGCGGGCAAGCCTCTCTGCGCACATCGATCTTCATCAGCAGATCGCTGTAGCGTCCGAGCGTTGATTCATTGTTTTTTGTCATCCCGATCAGGGGGATATCAAAGCGTTTTACGTGGGGCAGTATCGAGCTCAACTCGGCGCTCTCGCCGCTGTAGCTGATCGCCAGCACCACATCGCCTTTGCCGATCATACCCAGATCGCCGTGCATCGCTTCGGTCGGATGCAGGAAAAAACTCGGTGTACCCGTCGAAGCGAAGGTCGCAGCCATCTTCGCACCGATCAGCCCGGATTTACCGACACCGGTAACAACCAGTTTGCCCCTGCAGTGCAGTATCGTTTCAACGATCTTCTGCAGATCTTCCGAAATATTCTCGGCAGCTTCCAAAAGGGTATTGGCTTCGATCAGTAATGTCTCTTTGACGGTTGCAGCATAATCATTTTTCATAAGCAACATTATAGCTCAGAATTGCTTCGCCCTGTAAATTGTATCTATCATTCGGACCTATTCATCCATCTTGGCTATAATTACCAAAATACTGACAGAGGAATCGGCATGCAAAATCTCTTTGAAGAGGTACGCTCCCTTGACCAGCGCTGTTACATTGAATTCGGGCTTAGCGAAGATATCCTGATGGAACATGCCGCCGACGGAATGGCCGATTTCATCCATAATCGCTACGATGGGCATCAACGCATCTGCATCGTCTGCGGCGCAGGCAACAACGGTGCCGACGGGATCGCCCTCTCGCGGCTTTTGCATTGTGATTTTGCTGTTTCGCTCTATCTGCCGTTTGGAACAAAATCAGCGATGGCGGAGCTGCAATACCAACGCGCCGAGTCGATCGGGGTTGATGTTGTTCAGGAACTTCAGGAGTGTGACGTCGTTGTCGATGCTCTTTTCGGCAGCGGTTTCAACCGCAGTTTTGATGAAAGCACCCTGAAACTGGTAGAAGAGATGAACCGTCTCAATGCCGATAAGATCGCATGCGACATGCCCTCGGGGCTCCATCTTGACGGCACGCTTGAAAAAGGGAGTTTTATTGCCGATGTGACGCTGACGATGGGTTCACTCAAGCGCGGCATGTTCAGCGACGCGGCAAAAGAGCTTATCGGGAGCGTCCATGTCATCGATCTCGGCGTGAGCAGAAAGGTGTATGAGACTCCGTCAAACTGGAAGCTGCTGGATCCTGAAGACCTTATACTCCCGCACCGTTTTGAGCAGAACAGCCATAAAGGCACCTACGGCCATCTGAGTCTCATCTGCGGCGAAAAACCGGGGGCCTCCGTTATGGCCGGCTCGGCGGCACTGCGTTTCGGCGCAGGGCTTGTCACCCTGATCAGCAACACGCATGAGCATCTCCCCTATGAGTTGATGCAGTCCCATCTGCTGCCGTCCACGACCACTACGATTGCCCTGGGCATGGGACTCGGCACCGAATTTTCAAACGAGGAGCTTCTCACTTTGCTTGAGAATGAACTGCCCCTGCTGCTTGACGCCGATATCTTTGCACATCCGCTTTTCCTCTCTTTGCTTGAACGGGAGAAGCTCGTCATAACCCCGCATCCCAAAGAGTTTACAACCATTCTAAAAGCATGCAAGATTGCCGACATCACTGTGGAAACGCTGCAAAGCAGCCGTTTTCACTATGTCGAGCTTTTTTGCAGAAAATTCCCCGATGTAACCCTCCTGCTAAAAGGCGCCAATGTCATCATCGGCCAGAACGAAGCGTTCTATATCAATCCGCACGGTACGAACAGGCTGGCGAAGGGCGGCAGCGGCGACGTTCTTGCCGGGCTTGTAGCGGCACTGATGGCGCAGGGCCATTCAACGCTTCACTCGGCGATTCACGGCTCCTTGGCCCATACCGAAGCCGCCGTCCGGTTTGAAAAGAACTCCTATGCCCTCACCCCGAATGACCTCGTCGAAGCGATAACCACACTATGAAAAGAATTGTCATACTCTTCAGCGGGGAGGGCTCCAACCTTCTCGCTATCATCGAAAAGCTGCACAAAAAAGAGCTTGAGGTAGCGGCAGCCATATGCAACCGCCCCGAAGCCGGCGGCATCGCAAAAGCGAGAGCCCATCACATTCCTGTCGATATTATCGACCATACGCTCTATCCCGATCGGGAGAGTTTCGATCGGGCCCTCCTAAAACAGATAGAGGCCTACACCCCCGACCTGGTCGTCATGGCGGGGTTTATGCGTATTTTGACCCCTGTCGTCACCGAAAATATCAGGGCGATCAACGTCCACCCCTCTCTGCTGCCGCTTTTCAAGGGAGGCCGGGCCATACAGGAGAGTTTTGAAAGCGCTGAACCGACCGGCGGCATAACCGTGCACTGGGTCAGCAGCGAGCTTGACAGCGGCGAGAGCATTGCCCAGGCGGCGTTTCAAAAAGCGCCGGATGAGACGCTCGAAAGCTTTACGAAAAAGATCCGTGCTTTGGAACACTCCCTGCTGCCGGAGACAATCGTACAGATTCTTAAAGCGCATTAGGAATTCAGCAAAGTAAGACTTTTTACAGTCTGGCTATGCTATAAACGCACCAATAATACAGGGCATCCTGAATACACCTACCCAAACTATGGAGAGCAAATGAATAACATTTTAAAAATCGGAAAGTATGAAC
>CAZNQJ010000227.1:0-3804 GCA_964575205.1 uncultured Campylobacterales bacterium
ATACCGGCTTATCCTGCCCGATGCGGTAGGCGCGGTCGGTGGCCTGGTCTTCGGCGGCGGGGTTCCACCACGGGTCGTAGTGAATAACCGTGTCGGCCTGGGTAAGGTTGAGGCCGACGCCGCCGGCTTTCAGCGAGATGAGGAAGACGTGGGCTTCGCCGCTTGTGAAGCGGTCGATCACCTTTTCACGGTTCTGGGTGCTGCCGGTCAGTTTCGCGAGGGGGACATCCCGCTGCATCAGCGCCTCTTCGATGATGGCGAGCATGGAGGTGAACTGCGAGAAGATGAGGATGCGTCTGCCCTCTTCGAGGAGCTCTTCGACCAGTTCGAGCAGCATCTCCAGCTTGGCGGACTCTTTGACCTTCTGCGCCTCTTCGAGCGGCACCAGACGCGGGTCGCAGCAGACCTGGCGGAGTTTGAGCAGCGCGTCGAGGATCGTGATGTGGCTGCGGCCCAGCCCCTTCTCGGCGATCACCTCTCTGACCTTCTTCTCCATCGAGATGCGGATGCTCTCGTAGAGCTTCGCCTGCGGCCCCTCGAAGGCGACGCTGCGCGTCATGATGGTCTTGAGCGGCAGCTCGGTGGCCACCTTCTCTTTGGTGCGGCGCAACATAAAGGGGGCTGTCCTGGCGCGCAGTATCTCCTGGCGTTCGGCGGAGTGCTCCTGCTCTATCGGCGTCTGGAAGAAGCTCTTGAAGGTAGTGTAGTCGCCGAGGAAGTTCGGCATCACCACGTCGAAGATCGCCCAGAGTTCGCCGAGGTGGTTCTCCATCGGGGTGCCCGTCAGCGCTACGGAGTTTTTGGCGTTGATCTGTTTGGCGGCGCTGTGGACCTTGGACTTGAGATTCTTGACGTTCTGCGCCTCGTCGAGGATGAAGTAGCTGAATTCCATCTGCTCGAAAAGGGCGAGGTCGCGGCTCAGAAGCGCGTAGGTCGTGATGACGATATCGCTCTGAAAACCGAGGTGGATCTTCTTGTCCCGCTTGAGCCCGTGATGCACTTCAAGGCTGAGGTCGGGGGTGAACTTCTTCGCCTCGTTTTTCCAGTTGCCCAGCAGCGAGGTCGGAGCCACGATGAGGACAGGCAGGGCCAGTTTTCCCTGCTCTTTCAGGCGCTGCAGAAAGGCGAGCGTCTGCAGGGTCTTGCCCAGCCCCATGTCGTCCGCCAGGATGCCGCCGAAACCGAAACGTTCCAGAAAGCCGAGCCAGTTCAACCCCTCCTGCTGATAGCCGCGAAGCGTCGCTTTCAGACCGTGCGAGTGCTCCAGTTTTTCGATGCCCTCAAAGCTTTCGAGCTCTTTTCTGACTCTTTGTACCGCCGCTTTTGCGCCGCCGGCCATTTTGACGGAAGGCCCTGTCTCAGGGAGGAGATGGAGTTCATATTGATTAATATTCAGCTGCTCCGTCCGCTCTCCCTTGTAGAGCGCCAGCAGGGTTTTGAGTATGGGCCTGAACTGCGCCGATTCCAGGGTAATGAAGTGGTTCTCTTCGAGCTCAAACGAGAGGGTGTCGGGGAGTTTATCGATCTCAACATTCTGCTCCAGCAGCCTGCTGACGATGGCCAGCAGGTTGAGCTTTTCACCCTTGAAGTCGATGGCCATCTCCACGTCGAACCAGCTCTTTTTCTGCTCGACGTCGAGCGTGATCTCGCCGCCCTTTTCAAAGCGGAAGAGAAAGCTGTTGTCGACCTCGATCTCATAGCCCTGCTCTTCCAGAACCGGCAGGTGGTGCTGTACGAATTCGCGCCAGGTCTCGATGGCAGGCATCCCGTTCTCGGCAGGTATGAACGTGCACTCTCCGCCATTCTCGTCAGCGCTAAAGCCCATCGATTCGATCAGGCTCCGGCACCCCTTTTCCAGAGACTGATCGCGGATGATCTTGAGGTACTCATCGCCCTCTTTGAGGAGACTGCTCTGCTGTGAACTGCAGCCGCCGAGCTCATGATGCGCATAGAGAAAAGTGAGCTGCAGCCGGTGTCTGTTCTGCGAGGCGAAGAGTCTTATCTTTGCTTTGGGCTGCACCTGCAGCACTTTCACATCCATCGCATCCGGCAGAGGAAGCGAAGGGAGGGTCTCGATGGCCTTGATGGCGAAGCGGCTCAACTGCTCTTTTGAGACCAGAGGCGCCCGCAAAAAGAGCGCCAGCTGTTTAGGCTCGACGCCCTCGATCTCGAGACGCCCTGCCCGGTGCTCTTTTGTGTCGATATACGAAAACGGCCTGGTAGCCAGAATCTCATACTGCCTGGGCAGGCCGAAAGCGAGTCTGTACTGCCCCGCTTTCTCCTCTCTCCAGACCGGTTCGGTCGTAAGCGGTTCGCCCCAGGACAAGGGGGTGTTGCGGTTGCGGTTCCAGTAGCAGTTGCCGCTTTCGACCATCTTCTGCAGAAGCAGTCTGCCCAGTTCGCCTTCGATATAGGTCGTCGAGACGACCTTCGATTCGAGCGCCTTAAAGAGCTGCAGGATATCTTTGTCGTTGTCGCTCAGGAAATCCCTGCTGTGAAAACTGCTGAGGAGCTGATGGAACTCGATGCGTTTCTGTTTGCCGAAGCCCCCGTTTTTAAGGAGTCTTGAGCGGTAGAAGACCAGCTGCATCTTTCCCGGGAGGTCGCTCGGAGAGAGGCGGTAGATCAGGATCGATTTTTTCTCCTCTTCAGGCTGCAGTGTCTTTGCAAGCGCGTCCAGCCAAGCATCGGCGTCGCTCTGGGAGCTCCGCTTTAAGGGAAACGGCTGGGAGTAGGTTTGAATAAAGGTGAGCGCGGCGGAGACCACGTGTTTGCAGTCGGCCCCGACGCTGCAGGAACAGCGGCCGACCAGCGAGACGGAGCCGCCCCGCTCAAAGACGCTGATCGCCTGTATGTAGTTGGTCGCACCGCTCGTCAATGCGGAGATGACCATATGGTCGTCGCTCAGCATCTCATACGACTTTATAACGCTTCTGCCGGCGCGGAAATAGTCCATGCCGAGGTTGAAGCAGCTGCGCCCCGCCATCTGCGCGACGTCGTTGGCACTGAAACGTATCATGCTCTAGATCATGCCTGCGGCTTTTCGTGCAGAGCCAGCTCTTTGGCGAGGTATTCACCCGTATAAGAGCCGCTCTTTTTGTAGGTTACGGCCATTGATTCGGGCGATCCCTCATCGATGAGCAGTCCGCCGCCCGAACCCCCTTCGGGCCCCATGTCGATGATATAGTCGGCATTTTTGATCATGTCGAGGTTGTGCTCGATGACGAGAACGGAGTTGCCGAGCTCGACGAAGTGGTGCAGAACGCCGGTCAGGCGGTCAACATCGGCGAAGTGAAGCCCCGTCGTCGGCTCGTCGAGAATATAGAGCGTTCGGCCCGTATCTTTGCGGCTGAGCTCCTTGGAGAGTTTGATGCGCTGCGCCTCTCCGCCTGAGAGGGTCACCGCGTTCTGGCCGAGGGTGATGTAGCCGAGGCCGACATCGACCAGGGTCTTGAGTATCGCGTTGATCTTGGGGATCGGCTCGAAAAAGGCGTAGGCGTCTTCAACGCTCATCGCAAGGACGTCGGCGATGCTTTTGCCTTTGTAGAGGATCTCCAGGGTCTGCTGGTTATAGCGCGTTCCGTGGCAGGTGTCGCACTTGACCTGGATATCGGGCAGGAAGTGCATCTCGATCTTGATCTCGCCCTCGCCCTGGCACTTCTCGCAGCGGCCGCCTTTGACGTTGAAGCTGAAGCGCGAGGAGGTGTAGCCGCGGATGTTCGACTCTTTGGTCTTGGCAAAGAGGTTGCGGATCTCGTCCATCACCCCCGTATAGGTCGCCGGGTTCGAACGCGGCGTACGGCC
>CAZNQJ010000228.1:0-3804 GCA_964575205.1 uncultured Campylobacterales bacterium
CTTATACTCGGAGTCACGAAACCTTCCTGCTTCATTCACTGTACCAGGACGCAGCTATTGTCAAGAGATCTACTCCTTCCCTGAAAGCGTCAGCGTTTTCTCGTTTGTACGTTGGGAGCGAGTTAAGCTCTTTTTCTTTTTATCATCGAATTGCACGAATTTCGCGAATTAAGGGCAAGAGCGGTGTTACGTGCTAAGTGCAAAATGTTACGAGTTAGGAGAGATGCTGCGGGGTTTTCCGGCTCTTTCGTAACACATAGCACGTAACGGAATAATCTGTTGATAAGAACCAAGACTCCAATGACATTTCCCACTCTGCGAACACGCTTTTGCGAGCGCTGATATTGGAGCATAGGAATCCTGTGGCAAGTGTGATATTCTATGATATGAATGTTTTTTCGGGTTATTTTTTTGAAAAAAGAGAGCAGGTACAACAATAAGCCGGGTTCTGTTAATGTGACAATTAATCTACTCTATATATTACTATATAGTTCCAGCGAAACAATAGCAATGTAAGACGCTAACCATCTGTTTCTTGCTGCCAGGTTGGGTTTACATAGCTTCCAAGATTACTCAAGGAACTGGTGGGCTCTTACCCCGCCGTTTCACCCTTACCACCTATTTTGAACGCAGTGAGGAACAAGTCCCTCACTACTACGCTCGCCGCTGTGGCACTGAAGCACAAAAAAGCTATCGGCTTTTTCGTATACACTTCACAAGCGTTGACAAATGTTAAAAACTGAACTTTAAATCATTCAAAATTCAACATTTAAAATTCATCATTCTTTAGGTGGCGGTCTACTCTCTGTTGCACTGTCCCTCGGCTTGCGCCGGCCATCCGTTAGATGGAACCCTGTCTTACGGCAGCCCGGACTTTCCTCTTGACCCTGCGGTCAAGCTGCCACGTGTTGTACCTGTGCAATGATAGTCAAAAAAAGATAAAAGATCGTCACTTCTGAAGAGCAAAATCGCCTGTTACCAGATATGTGTTGTGTTTTGGGTGTTGCGTTAAAAAGCAAGCGCATTTGTCATCAAATTAAGCGAATAGTGTAAGAGCTAACGTCAGCAGATTCCACAGATTTACGCAGATTGAGAGCAGGAGCAAAGCTTAATAATAACTCTCATGGACTGCTCTAAAAAAATCCCTAAAATCTGTGTAATCTGCTGACGAAAAGAAAATACAATTCGCAAAATTCGTGTCATTTGATGACAAAAAGTCCGGTAAAGAAGCAAGATATTATATAATATCAGCAAGTTTCTCAAAAAAAAGCGGCCGAAGCCGCTCTTGATCAGCAGAAAAAGCGAGCGGCTTACGCCAATGCTTCAAGTGCGTATTTTTGGCCCAGTTCATACGCTTTTCTGTTTGCCGCATGAACTTTTGCCGGTACCTTGGAGATCATGGTCTCAATAAGCGAGTCATCATCAAGTACCTTTGTCATTGTGTTTGTAATGGCAAGCGCAACAACCGACTGCGTAATAACATTACCGACCTCTTCTTTTGCGATCGTAATGATCGGAATCTCGAAGATCTTCCATTTTTTACGGTCTTCATCAGTCGGGTGGACCAGGTTGGGATCGACAACGATACTTGCACCCGGTCTTACACCGTTTTTGAATTGGTGAAAACTGACATCGGCGACAGAAAGCATGAAATCGATCTCGCCCTCGTTTGCATAAGGGTAACGGATCTCATTATCGTCAAGTGTGATGTCAACAACCGTTGCGCCTCCACGTACCTGTGACGTATAGGTAGCAGTTTTCAGACCGAAACCGCCATCTTTGATCTTACATGCAGCCATAATCTCACCTGCAAGCAAAACACCCTGACCACCTACACCGGTAAAACGTAATGTATTTCTCATATCAGGCCTTTATATTTTTTTCGCGAAATCGTCTTGCGTGATCTTAGGACCTTTGCCCTGTGCTGCAGCAATGATCTTTGCATACATATCACAATACTCATCTTGTTCTACCTGACGCAATACACCGGTCGGGAAAACATTGAGCTGCTCTTCTTTTGAAAGTGCTTCCCATTTTTTAAGCGGCATAGTGATGCTGTCAATCCATTTAAGGTTGTCCATCGCCGAAAGCATCTTGTTCTTGCGGCCAAGGTTGATATGGCAGTTGGACATAATATCAAAGAATGAGAAGCCCTTGTGCTCAAACCCTTTTACAAGAACTTTTTCGAGTTTTTTAGGGTCAAGCATGCTTTCACGCGCGACAAATGATGCCCCTGCTCCGATTGCCAAGGCACAGGCATCAAAAGTCGGGTCGATATTGCCGTTTTTCTGACTGACCGTCCACATACCCTGCGGCGTTGTAGGCGAAGTCTGAGAGTTTGTCAGGCCGTAAATAAAGTTGTTGATCAGAATAAAGTTCAGATCAATATTGCGTCGACAACCGTGAATCGTATGGTTACCACCGATAGCAAGACCGTCGCCGTCACCGGCTACAACGATAACATGCTTGTCCGGGTTGACCAGTTTGACACCTGTTGCATACGCTACGGTACGACCGTGGGTCGTGTGGATAGTATTACAATCGATATACGATGAAAAACGTCCTGAACAACCAATACCCGAGATCACACAGACATCGTCCATGTTCCATCCCATTTTCTTAATAGCACGAATCGTTGCCTTAAGAATAACACCGTCACCACATCCCCAACACCAAAGTGTCGGCATCTTTTCTACGCGTAAGTAGTCATCATAATTGAAAGCCATGTTATAACATCTCCTTAACTTTAGCAACCATCTCTGCTGGTGCGATTGGACGACCGTTTGCTTTTAACAGCGTGGTAAAGTCGTCACGTTTGATTACACGTTCAATCTCTCTTGAGTATTGACCCATGTTAAGTTCTGTAACAAAGATCTTCTCTTTGAAACGTGCACCGATCTCCTGAAGTTTTTTCGCTGGGCTCGGCCAGATCATGATCGGACGGAAAAGACCCGCTTTGATCCCTTCGGCACGAAGTTTTTGAACCGCTTCGTACGCACCGAGACCGATTGAACCGTAGGCGATCAGACACACTTCGGCGTCGTCAAGCATATACTCTTCGTAATCCGGAAGGTCGTCAAGACCGTCATTTTCCAATGCGACCGTATTGATCTTGCCGGTAAGACGTTCGATGTTGAACTCACACTGCTCAGCATCTTCCGTCGGGAAACCGGTTGGACCGTGGTGAAGACCTGTGACGTGGAAACGGTACCCTTTGAACATCGGGTTAAGCACTGCCGGCTTGTTCATCGGAACATCATAAGGACGGTAATCCGCAATCGGACCGTCAAATGTCGCACGGTTTACAATACTCGCTTCGATCTCTTCAAGATCCGGAAGATCCGCTTTTCCGTGCATGTGGCCGATCGTCTCGTCCAGAAGAACGAAGACCGGTGTCATGTATGTTTCAGCAAGGTTGAACCCGCGAACTGTTTGTGTATAGCACTCGGTAAGAGAGCCGGCACACAGCGTAATCGAAGCATAATCCCCGTGTGTCGGGTATTGCGCCTGACCGATATCGGCTTGCGATACACGCGTCGGAAGACCTGTTGACGGTCCGCCGCGCATAACATTGATGATGACCAGAGGGATCTCGGCGATAAAACCGAGACCGATCTGCTCAGCCTTTAGTGAGATACCGGGACCTGATGTCGCCGTAAAAGATTTGACGCCTGTCATTGATGCACCGAGTGCAGCAGAAATACCTGCGATCTCATCTTCCATCTGAATACACGTTCCGCCTACTTCTGGAAGCAGGTCAGATGATTCATGCATGACTTCCGATGACGGTGTAATCGGGTAACC
>CAZNQJ010000229.1:0-3787 GCA_964575205.1 uncultured Campylobacterales bacterium
ATCGCCGCTGTGATAGGCCCGTGCCAGGGTGTTGCTCTCTTTGAAGCAGCCGCGAAAATGCATCACGACCGGATTAAAGCCCTTAGCATCGAGAGCCTCCATCATTCTGTAGGCATAAGGCGAATAGACCGAACCAGCCAGTCCGTGAAAGATGATGATGATCGGACGGGTGTCAAGAGAGGGGAGCTGGTGCCACGCCAGATCGAGAAAATCGCCGTCATCAAGGTCAAAACGTTCATGCACAAAACGTGCTGTTCTGTTTCTGTTCAGAATTGACGGCAGCACGGTTTGAATATGCGCATTTGAGAACCCCTTCATCGCGACAAAAGAGGATCTCATTTCTGCTCTTTGACAAATTGGTGGTAGCGCCCTCTCTCGGCAAGCAGCTCTTTCGGTGTGCCGGATTCGACGATACGCCCCTCATCCAGAACATAGATATAATCCGCATGCTCGACACTGCTGAGACGGTGGGCAATGATCAACATGCTTTTGCCCTCCAAAAAGTCACATAGCGAAGTGAAAAGATTTTTTTCGGTATGGACATCAAGGGCCGAAGTGGACTCATCCAGTATGACAAGGTTCGGCCGGTGGACCAGCATTCTTGCGATCGCCAGACGCTGACGCTCCCCGCCGGAGAGGCGGACCCCCTCTTTGCCGATTATCGTGTCAAGCCCCCTGCTGAGTTTTTCCAGTACCGTGTCGAGCTGGGCGATACTGAGTGCCTCATAGAGCCTCTTCTCATCGACCTCCCGGCCCAGTGTCAGGTTCTGCCGCAGGGTATCGTTAAACATACGCGGCGACTGCAGGCCAAGGGCGATATGTTCACGGAGCTGGTCCAGCCCGATCTCGTTGATCGGGATCTCATCGACATAGACCATCCCCTCTTTATGGGCATATAGTCCGAGAATGATCTGGGCAAGGGTGCTTTTTCCGCTGCCGCTGGGGCCGAGAAGCGCCACCGTTTTGCCTTTTGGGATCTCCATCGAGATGTTATGCAGAACCCCTTTGTCGCCGTACGAAAAAGAGACATTTTCCAGCCGAAGGGTGTTGGTCTCATTCTCTTTGAACGGGTTGTGCAGGTGTTCGAACTGGGGCTCCTGTTTGAGTGTCAGCAGCTTGTTAAGGCGCTCCAATGCGCTGTTGGCGTTTTGATAGGAGAAGATGATCTGCAGAAAATCCTGCAGCGGCGTCACCATGAACCAGAGGTAGCCCAGCACCGCGAACATCTCGCCCAGGGAGAGGTTCGAAAAGAGCACCATGATCATCGCCGTGGCCCGGAAAAACTCGAAACCGGACAGAAAGACAAAACCCGAAAGCTGCCCGGCCGCTTCGCTCTTCCAGCCGAATGCGGTTGAGGCCTCCTTGATCGCTTTTGCATTGGCGATCATCTTTTTGATGTAATGCTTCTCCTGGTTGAAAGCACGGATCTGCACAAAGAGATCGAGCGTCTCGCTCAGGTCATTCTGAAACAGCTCCACCTTCTGGTTCTCCGTCGCCTTGAGCTTTCGCACCCGGCGGCCAAGATAGACCGTCAACCCCAGGACAAGCGGGTTGATCGACAGGATGATCAGCCCCAGTTTCCAGTTGATGTAGAGCAAGATGGTGGCGATACCCAAAAGCGAGAAGAGCGACACCGCAAACTTGGAGATACTGACACCGACAAAGGCGTCGATCGTGTTGATATCCGTCACCATCTTGGCGCTGACACCCCCGCCGCCGAGTGCCTCGTATTCCGCCACGGAGACTTTTTCAAGGTGGGAGAGGAGGCGCCTGCGGATCGTGAAGATGATCGCCTTGGAGAGGCCGATGAACAGACGCAGCTGGACGACGTTGAGCAGCAGGTAGAGCAGACGCAGCCCCAGGGTGACGCCCAGCACGATCAGGATGTAATAGTAGGGTTTGGCAGGGTCAAACAGGAACTTGATCGCGGCGACCAGCTCTGCCGGTTTGTCCAGAATGATCTGATCGATCAGCAGCGGAAAAAGGAGCGGGACAGGCAGCGAGACCAGGACAGCGAAGAGCGCGACAAACTGTGCGACGATGATCTTCAGGCGGTGGGGTTTCGCCTCATTCAGAAGTGCCTTCCAGGTAAGTCCCTGCATGATCTAGGGTTTCAAAACGCCCGCAAAAGTTGCGTTTTCAACGATCACCGGGTAGAAATAGCCGTAGCCGAAATCGATATCTTTGCTGAGTATCCCCTCAGCGACAATGATATCGCCCTCTTTGGGCATCTCTGCCGTCGAAGTAAAGACAAGGTCGTCCGCACCTTTAAAAGAGCTGCCGTCCTGAAGGTGGAGCCAGTTTCGCTTCATGATCTGCAACGAGGTCTTGGTGACCATGCCCCTGACGCGTATCTTCCTGCCGGCGTAACGGTCACGGTCTGCAAAGATCTCGGCTATCGTAACGCTCCCTTTTTCCTGGTATTTTGAGCTCATGAGATCGGGTTTGAGCGTTGTTTCTGTCTGATTGGCCTGCACCGGGTCCGAGGCGAACATGATCTTCTCGAAGGTACGGTCAAGCGTTTTGGAGTGAAAATCACGCATCCACCCCTCTCCTTCGAAACGGAGACTCTCGCCTCTTTTCAGAGGACGCTGTGTCATGGCGATCCAATAGCTGTCGCTGCCCTCTTGAACCCTGATATAGGTGTAGCCTCCGCTGTCAAGCGTCTCCAGGACCTTGGCCGTATGGGTATCAGCGGCACAAAGGCCGGCACTCAGCAGCAGCGTTGAAATAAACAATCTGAATTTGGAAATATCGGTAAGCAGACCCATCTTTTACCTTTTCAGTGCAGTAACGGCACCATAGAGTGTCTCGCCGTGGTAGAGCGAGTGGCTGTTGTTCAGCACAAAGCTCTGATCTGGGTCAAAGAGCACAAGATCGGCCCTCTGTCCGACGGCGATCACACCCGCCTCCTGCCCGATCGTTTTGGCCGGATTCTGCACTGCAAGGCGGATCAATGTCGGAAGATCGATCAGACCGCTCTTGACAAGCTTGCTATAGTAGAGGCTGTAGCCGTTGCCCAAGGCTTCACAACCGTACGCCGCTTCCACAAAAGCGACCTCCTTGTTGACCGGCGAATTTGGCTGATGCAACAGCGTCAGACTGTCTATTTTACCCTCTTTGAGTGCCTCTTGCAGTGCCAGCATAGACTCTTTCTGGCCAAGAGGCGGGTTCAGTTTGGCGGTCGTATTGAAATCTTCACAGGCTTCGTCGCACTCCATAAGATGGTGAAGGCTCACCTCGCATGAGGCATCGACCCCCTCTTCTTTGGCCTTGGTGATCAGCTCGATGGAACGCGGCGAAGCGATACTTTTGAAGACAATACTGATCTCGAAATTGCGCGCTATCTCGATCATACGCGCCACATGCACCACCTCGCCGAAAGGGGGAATACCGACCAGCCCCAGCCGAGTCGCGACACTCCCCTCAACCATGACGCCCACCGAAGAGAGACTGGTGTCCTGCGCCTTGCAAAACAGCGTCATTCCGTGCATCTTCATATATTCGGCGATGCGGCAAGCGGTATTGTTGCTTACCGCCGTTGTCATATAGGGGGCTATGGCACCGTTTTTCAGAAGAATGGCAATATTGCTGAGACGTTCATCGCCGTCAACCGTGGCAATAGTGCTCATCAGATCAACACGGCTCTCGCGCTTTTGATGGGCCTGAACAAATTCCAGGACAATCGTGTCATTGATACTCGGCGTACAGTCCGGTGCCAGGACAAGGCGTGTCACCCCGCCCTCTTGTGCCTCATGTGCCACCTTGTCAAGCGTTGAAGCATTAA
>CAZNQJ010000230.1:0-3774 GCA_964575205.1 uncultured Campylobacterales bacterium
AAACAACGATACTGACTTGTTTCAAAACAGAGCCTTTATAAAAAAGTATGTAAGAAAGGATACCCGAAAGAGGATTAGAGGCGGCTTTTATTGAATAAAGAGTGTGCAAGTCTGCTTGAGGGTGGGCGATTGATCTCAGAGCTGATGCTCTGAAACCACGCTCTTAATAGATTCCCATGATCTCGAATTGTACGTACCACAGTCCCATAGAGAAGATGTAACCCGCCAAGATCGTCCAGGCATATCTCATATGCGAACCGAAGGTATAGATACCGCGAAGACGTCCCATAACACCGACACCGGCGGCTGAACCGAAGCTGATAAGACTGCCGCCGATACCCGCCGTCAGTGTGACAAGCATCCACTGATCGATCGCCATTTCCGGGCTTGCTTTCAAAATAGCGCTCATAACCGGTACGTTATCGACGATTGCCGAAATGAACCCGACACCGATATTGGCTGCTGTCGGTCCGACCATGCCGTAGAGGTCGTGGACATAGCCCAAAAACCCTATATAGTGCAGGGCACCGACTGCAGAGAGTATTCCGAAGAAGAAGAGCAGCGTATCGTTTTCAATCTTTTTCATGTTGACAAAGATATCGAATCCGTCAGCATTTTGTTGCTGTGTCAAACGGAAGGCATAAAGCTTCAGGATCGAGAGACCGAAAAGCATCCCCCACATTGCCGGAAAATGGAAAAACTGATGTCCCAAGATAGCGATTGAAATCGTCAACACGCCCAGCCAGACGACGACCATGCCGCCATCGCGCATTTTGGGTTTTTCTTCTGTAGCTGCATCGAAAGGCGGCTGTCCCTTTGGAACAGCCCTGCTGAGCAGCCACGCCGTCAGAAGCCATCCGCCTACAGCGGGGACAAAGAGGAAAAGAAAATCGACGAACTCGCCTTTCTGCGCCGTCCACGCCATCAGCGTCGTGATATCGCCGAAGGGGCTCCATGCCCCGCCTGCATTGGCCGCGACGACGATATTGATAGCACCCGGAACCAGAAATTTGTGGTTCTCTTTGTCAATCGTAAAGAGTACCGTTGAAAGGATCAACGCCGTCGTAAGGTTGTCGGCAACCGGGGAGATAAAAAAGGCCAAAAGACCGGTCAGCCAAAAGAGTTTTTTGTAGCTGTACCCTTTTGAAACAAGGTTGTACTTCATGACGTCAAATACGCCGCGTTCGATCAGTGTCTCAATAAAGGTCATTGCGACAAAGAGGAAGAAAAAGATCTCGGCGATCTCCTCGATCAACACTGTCATCTCATGATGCAGCGGTGTCGGATCCATTCCGTTAAGGGTATAAAAGATACCAATTAGCATAAAAGAGAAAGTACCGATAAACAGAGCCGGCTTGGCCTTGTTTATTTCGTATTTCTCTTCTGTCGCGATAAAATAATATCCGATTATAAAAATCGCCAGAACGGCGATTCCCACCCATGTTGTTGATAGATCCAGCACGTTTTCATTCATATAATACTCCCAGTTAGAATAGATAATACACCTCCGGTGCGTTTATCTTTGTCGGTAATGAACACCCACCGACGCTTTTCGAGCCAATGCCGATCGGACGATCTCTCGCGCCGTCAACAGGCGGAGCTTCAGCATGCGTCCGATTGGCGCATGAAGCATCTGCTCGATCTCTTCATACGCTTTTTGCAGTCCCTGTTTGGTCCGGACTATGGAAACTTTCTCCCACATTATACGGCGCAGACGCTCTTTTTTCTCTTTATCACCCTCTCTATAGAGCAATTCGCTGTTCTTTTCAAAAGGCCCCTCACACCGGCTATTCTCTTCCTTCAAGAGCGACTCCGCGGCCCGTTTGGCAAATACCAATCCCTCCAATAGGGAGTTGCTTGCAAGACGGTTTGCCCCGTGTACCCCGGTCGAGGCCGCTTCACCAACTGCATAGAGTCCTTTTACCGACGGCGTACGGCCGTATAGATCCGTCTTTATCCCGCCGATAGCATAATGGAATGCCGGTGAAATCGGCACTTTGTCTTTGGGCAGGTTGTAGCCCAGTGCCGAAAACCGGTTCTCTATATTGGGAAAACGGTGTTTAAAATAGTCGTAGTCGAAACTTGTGAAAGAGAGATAGACCTGCTTTTGTGTTTTCTGCGCATAATCGAATATCGCGCGGCTGACAATGTCCCTCGGTGCCATCTCTCCGCGTTTGTCATAATCAAATAAAAAACGGTAGCCAAGATCATCAACGACCTGCGCCCCTTCACCTCTGAGCGCTTCGGTGAGCAGCTGTTTCTGTGCCGTATTATTGTCGACGTAAACAGTCGGATGGAACTGCAACATCTCCATGTTTTCAAGTTGAATGCCCTTTTCAAGACAGATTCCGTGCAGTTCGCCGCTGATGCTTGACGCATTGGTATGATACTCAAACAGGGCCCCTACACCGCCGCTGGCGATCACCACAGTGTGGGCCAGTATCTCTTTGCGTTCGCCTCTGTGCATTACAACGATACCGCAGACCTGCCCGTTTTCGAGCAGCAGATCGATCACAACCGCATTTTCAAGCATCGGATGCGGCGTATTTTCAAGCAAAAAGTGGTGCAGATGACGGCCTGTAGCGTCTCCGCCGGCGTGCAGAATACGCTTTTGCGAATGGGCCGCCTCCTGGGTGTAGAGCAGTTTCCCCTCTTCATCGGCATCGAATTGGAACCCGCGTGCGATAAGGTCATGAATCACATCCTGGGAATTTTGGCTCAAGACCTCTACGGCTTCACGATCGCATAACCCTGCGCCGGCATCCAACGTATCTTTGATATGCGAAGGGATGTCACGGTCATCTTTAGCCGTCGTGACTCCCCCTTGCGCATAAAAAGTATTGCACTCCCAGGGATGCGCTTTATTGACAATAAGCACCTTCTTTTCTCTGGGCAGATTCATGGCCGTATAGAGCCCGGCAACGCCGGCTCCGATAATCACAACATCATATTGCATAGTCTTCTTTCCCGTCATCTATTTTTCCTGAGCAGACGGCACATATACGGGCTCGTCTTTATAGCCGCAGCCAGACAAAGTTAACAATGCAGCTGTTATAATTATTGTATGAAAAATTCGGCTCAGGTTCTCTCGCATATCGTTAATCAACCTCACTATAAAAAATTAGCACAGCATCGCTGTATCGACACGATCAGAACACTTTTCCCGCCTCATCTGCAACAGATGATACAGTTTGCCTATCTCAAGCACAAGGTGCTCTATTTTGTGCTCAATCATCCCGGCGCCAAACAAGAGTTCGATATTATAATAGCTTCAATTAAAACGCCTTTAAAACTTCACCCTCCGCAGAAGTGCAAAGAGCTGGAATTCGAGGATCTTCGCGCCTATGTCTCCCATAAGCCCCCAGTCAAAGAGACCGAGAGCAGAAGAGAGAGTGTACCTTTTTACATTGAACGTTCAAACGGCACCTTTGAAAATCCTACGGAAGATGAAAGACTTCATAATATTATTGAAAAGATACGCAGCAGCATACATGATAAACATCATTAAAAACCTTCCCAAATCGTCCGGTATCTACCAGTATTATGACAAAAACGGCAAACTGCTCTATGTAGGAAAGGCCAAAAACCTCTATAACCGGGTCAAGAGCTACTTTCTTTTTACACCGACTCTGCGGCCAAACAGCAGGCTCTCTGCGCGTATCGTCAGGATGCTTGAGGAAACGGCATCGATGCACTACATCGTCGTAAAAAGTGAGCATGACGCGCTGATCCTGGAAAACTCGCTGATCAAACAGCTCAAACCCAAGTACAATA
>CAZNQJ010000231.1:0-3762 GCA_964575205.1 uncultured Campylobacterales bacterium
CCGCCGTCAGCGAGTTCAAAACGTCCCTTGCGCATCTCTTTGGCATCGGTAAAGGCCCCCTTCTCGTGCCCGAAGAGTTCGCTCTCCAGAAGGGTCTCGCTGATAGCGGCACAGTTGAGCTTGATGTAGGGGCCGTTCTTGCGCCGGCTGAGGTTGTGGACCGCCGTGGCGATCAGCTCTTTTCCGGTCCCGGTCTCGCCGCGCACCAGTATGGTCGCATCACTCGGCGCAACGGTCTCGAGCATGCTGAAGATCTGCTGCATCTTGGTGCTTCTGCCGATGATGTTCTCGAACTTATGGTCGCTGAGGAGTTCATCTTTATAATAGGTCTTGAGCTCTGCCAGCTCCTCTTTCTCTTTGGCAAAACGGCGTTGAGTCGCCAGCGTTCCGGCAAAAAGCGAACCGACGATCGTCAGCATGCGGACAATGTCGTCAAAATGGAGCGGGACGCCGCCGCCGATATTGGCGGAGATGACACCGACGACCCCGTCGTCCCGGATCAGCGGAACGGCGATGTAGGAGACCGCGTTGGTGCTGATACTTCCCATTTTGTTGAGGTAGTTGATATTGTTATGGATATTTTCGATCACGACCGGTTCGGCGCTTTTTGCCGCCATGCCCGTTGCCCCTTCGCCGAGTTTGTAAACGGCCATCATACGCTGCTGCGCAGTGAGGTCGATGGAGGCAAACAGTTCGAGGACACTCTTGTCGTCATTCAGAATAAAGAGCGCGCACCGGTCAAGATAGCCGTGGCGTTTCAGAAGGCGCATTCCCTGTTCGATCGTCTCTTCGATCTCCGTCGTGCCGGCCAGTTCGACAGCGATCTCGTAAAGCAGTTCGATCTCTTTATAGGCAAAGGTAAGCGAACAGGTCTTGCACTCCGGATTGTCGGGAATATTGTATTTATTCATCATGCGACCTCCCCAATTTAATAGTGATATTATATACCTTTGTAGTATATAAATGGTCAAAGATACTGTATAAAAAGTAGACAATATCGCCTCTTTTGGCAGGTACGATTATTGCATACCGGATAGTAAATCTAAAGGATAAAGAGGTAACTATGCAGATAACAGTACACGGCACGCCCACGCCACTGCTGGGCAAGAAGGTCAATGTCGGAGGGGAGGCTCCCGCGGCACGCATTACGAAACTCGACGGCAGTAAAAATGTTATCGGTATGATCGCGCCGACGGTGCAGCTGCTCATTTCGATCCCTTCGCTTAAGACGGATGTCTGCTCGCTGGGTGCCAAGAAGTTCAACGAGATGCTCAAAGCGTACAAAAAGCTTACAGCCGTCATGATCACGACGGATGATATCGAGTTTGTCAAAGAGTATGCCGAAAAAGAGGGGATCGAGAGTGCCGAACTGGTTATCGACGCCGACCGCAATTTCGCCAAAAAATACGGTCTTCTTATCTCCGAAGGCAGACTCAAAGACCGCCTGGCGCGCGCCGTCTATGTCATCGACCGCGAGGGGCTGGTCATCTATAAAGAGCTGGTGCCCGAGATCGTCGATGAGGTCGATTATGATGCCTGTATCGCTGCGGTAGAGAAGATCCTCAGTGAAAAGAAAACAGGCCATACGCACGAGCAGTGGATGAGCGTTTAATAGAGGAGTTTGAGATGACGGACAGATCCAATACATGGCTGCAAGAGCGCGGTTTTGCGGTAGATTCGCTGGAGTCGCGTGCTTTTAACGGCAATACGCCTCTGCTGCAGGCGGCGCTTGAGGGTGACATAAAGATGGTCAAGCTTTTCGTCGACGCCGGTGCGGATCTTTATGCGGTCAATAATGATTACAACGGGGTGCTGTTCAATGCCTGCTACGCGGACAGTGCCGCGATAATCCGCATACTTGTCGCGGCAGGCGCCGACCTTGACGACATCAACGAAGAGGGTGAAACGGCGCTGATGTACGCGGTGTCGGCTTCCAAACTTCGGAGCGTCAAGACCCTGCTCAGCCTCGGAGCGGATGAAAGCATGCAGAATGTCGACGGCTACTCTGCCATCGATTATGCGGTCAACAAGACGGTCTTCAGACAGCTGCGGCATGCCTGAACTCTACCAGAAGACGGCGCTGACCCCGATGCGTGCGGCCCGTCTCAGCGGCTACATCGACTGGGCTTCGCAGCCCTCTCTCTTTAAACACTATCCCGAATTTCTTTTTCGTTACCCCTTCGGAACCAATCCTGCGCTTCGTACGGTCGAGCTCTCGCGTTTCATTACATCGCGCGCCGTTATCGGCGGCAAACCCTATTTCCGTCTTAATACCCCTTCGGCCGGCAATCTGCACCCCATCGAGCTCTATGTGCAGATCCGCGGCGTCAAAGGGGTGCTCAGCGGCATCTACCATGTCGACGCCGGGGAAGAGGCCCTGGTGCTGATCCGTGAGATCGAACGCGACGGCATCGAGCCCGAGGTGGGACTGAGCGAGCGTTTTGAAGGGATGCTCTTTATCGTCAGCTGCGTCCCTTTCCGCTCAGAGTGGAAATACGGCGAACGGGCTCTGCGCTACTGCTACCTTGACGCCGGGCACCAGATCGGCGCCGTCGCAGCGGCTGCCGCGGCAGGCGGACAGGCTGCGACAATATTGTCGGGTTTCGATGCGAATTGTCTCAACGCGAAGATGGGCTTTTCACCGCAGGAGTTCGGCTGCGCGGTGCTGGCGGTAGGCGAAGCGGGAGAGAGAGCCGCGGAAGAGATGAGGGGCGCCTTGATGCGGGTGGCGCCGACGGACTACTGCGACACCAAAGGGGAGATTCCCCGCCAGATCGCGGAGCAGGAGCTGTTTGAGAGCACACAGTTTTTTGGCAGCCCGGCCATCGACGAGAAGGCTATCTCAGGCAGACGTTCGGCCCGCCATTTCAGCGGCGCTTCGCTGCCGAACGGCCCGTTTGAACACTTTATGCATCTGCTGGAAGATGCGCCGGAGCCTCTAGTATGCCATACCGTCGTACTGCGCAGCGAAACGGCAGCCGCCGGTGTTTATGCCGGGGGAGTGTTGGTGCGGGAGGGTCTGTACGATGATGAGATCAGCGCGCTGCTGGTCGACCAGCGTTTTGTCAAAGAGGCCGCGATGGTGACAGTCATGACATCCGCCTCTTTCGGCTCCGATGCACTGATGGCCGCCGGAGCGTTCGGACATCGTCTCCATCTGGAGGCAGAGGGCAGGGGTGTCGGCTTTACCGGCATCGGTGCTTTTTACGATCATAAGCTGCAGCGTTTTCTGGGGACGGAAGATTATATTCTCTATGTCTGTGCTGTCGGAGTAGAAAAAAAAACAGGGGAGTTCCCGTCATGAATGTTAAAGTGAAAAAAACTGAAAACAGAGAGGCTGAAAAGATCCTCAATATCTACCGTTTCTTCCAAAAAGACGGTTCGCTCTACCTTGTCGAGGATGTCGGGTCGCTCGATATGCTCTTCGACGCCGTTGTCAATGCGATCAACGACTGCGGGCCGCTGAAAGCGCAGCTGCCCTTCAATGAGTTCGTGCGGCCGAGCCGCGAGGTTGCCGCCGGCGATCCGGGCTGGGTCGGGCACTTTGAGGAGCGGGACAACCGCCGCTTTTTTCTCAGCGATATCTATGATTATTTGAAATTGATGTATGGGAAAAGAGGGTAAGACCTTCTTCTATCGTTTAATTTTTAGAAAGAAGTTTGTGTGCCCCATGCGTCAGATCACTGATTCCGGCAGAAGTGACATCACTACTATCAAATCTAATTCAAAAAGTCATGAACTTGCAAAACGTTCTAATTGTCA
>CAZNQJ010000232.1:0-3762 GCA_964575205.1 uncultured Campylobacterales bacterium
TGCAGTCAGCTATAACGACATTGATCCGAACTACTTTGTGCTCAATCCGCAGCTCGTCCAATACTTTGAAAGCTATAATAAAAGCTCGGTGACGGTGAGCGCGAGCTTTGATAATACGGATGACTATTACCTGCCGCGCAAGGGCTGGGCGCTCTCGCAGTCGTTCGAAAAATCGGGAATCGGCGCGGATGCCAACTTCTTCAAGAGCCGTTCAACGGTGAATAAATACAACGGATTGGAGCCGTATCTCGGGTTTGATGCGATCTTCCGCTTTAAAGGGCGCTATTTTGCTGCGGCCGATACCGGTTTCCTGCCTCAGGCGGAGGGTTTTTATATGGGGGGTCTCGGCTCGGTACGCGGTTACCAGTCTTACTCGCTGCCCTACATTATTGACAAAGACGGCAATGCCGTGCGTGTTTCGGCGACGCAGACGGCCTCCAGCAATTTTGAGCTGAGTTTCCCGCTTGTCCCTCAGGCGAAGATGCGCTTTTCCATCTTTTATGACCTGGGGTGGATTAAAACGGACCGTCCTGAACTCGGAAGTGTACCCGATATGTTCCGTATGGGCTACGGCGCCGGCCTGGAGTGGTTCTCTCCGGTCGGGCCGCTGCAGCTGGTCTTTGCCAATCCTGTTAATGCGGACAGCAACGATAAGGTCTCGCACTTCGAGTTTACGATCGGCCAGCGCTTCTAATCAGCAGGGCGCATAAATAACGGTACGGTATCCGGGAAAAGCCCGGATACCTGCGTCAACACCGGGCCCGGCTTACATCGTGCACCGCAGCAAGGTATAAGCATCACCCCTGCTCGCTCTTTTGTCACACCTGCTTACACTCTGAATTCGATATTTAAACTGCAACTGCTCAACGATCGAACACTCTCTTGCGCCAGGTAGGCCGATCCGCTCTCCGGTGTCACAACCAATCTGTCCTTTACGGCACTCAGTTCAAAGTCGATTTTTGAGGGATGGTGTGACAGCAGGGCATCGGAGAGTGCCAAAAGAGAGCTCAGCTTTTTGACGATCTGTATCGAAGGCAGCAGACGCTCATACTTGGCAAAATAGCTCTTGTTGGGGCTTTTGCCCGATTGATTGAGTATCAGCATGGAGACCAGTGTGATCTCATGGTGTGTGTAGCCGTATTCCAGCGCCGTCAGGGCAAGATAGTGGCTGTGTCTATGATAGGAGTAGAAGTGGTGCGAAGCCCCGATCCTGGCCAGTTTCGCAGCGATCAGCAGCGGCTTTTCAAATTCTGCCGCAAGTGCCAGCTCCTGATGGAAAAACCTGAAAAGCGTTTTGGCGAGTTTGACACGCAGGTTGCGCTGTGTGGCATTGTGCCCATGCCGGTCGATCAGATAGGTGAGTGAAGGGTTGAAGTTTGCCGGAAAGGTGTCCCTGTTGTTGCGAAGAAGATCGCTCAGATAGAGCCCCTCGCGCACCCCGACCCCGCTACATGTCAGATCTTTGGCGCCGACTTTTTTGACGATGCGGAGCAAAATAAGGGTTCCCGGTTTGATCACATCATAACGCTCTTTTTTGACGCCGAGCGCTTTTAACGACGCCGTATCTTTGGCCTTGATGATCTTTTCGCCCAGAGAGAGAAGCTCTTCGGCACTGAAACTGAAGCCGTGAAGCTTGTCAAGCGGGTGTTTGTTCGTTTTCAGGATGATTTGCGCAAGGGCGCGAAAGGTTCCGCCGACACCGATAATATGGTCGTTGGCACCGATATCAAAGCGCTCTAACGCCGAGTCGATATAGGCTTTTGCCCCCTTGAGATCATTTTTGTCGAAAAAAAGCTCTTTAAGCCGAACGGTACCCAGATCCAGCGAACTCGATAGCACAACCTTGCCCTCGATGATGTAGGCGTACTCGCTGGAACCGCCGCCGATATCGAGTGTCATTGCCTCTTGCAGAGGCAGGAGATTGGCACAGGCGATTCCGCCCAGATAGGCCTCTCTTTCGCCGCTGATCACCTTGATGTTAAGGCCCAGCTCTTTGTTTACCCGGGAGAGAAACAGGCTTTTATTGTTGGCATCACGTACCGCCGAGGTAGCGACGCAGAGGGTCTTTCGAACCTCGTATGATTTAGCGATCCGCATAAAATCTTTTAGTGCCATAACGGCACGGTCCATCGCCGCACTCTGGAGCTCGCCGTCGTTTTGATAGGCATCTTCTGCAATGCGTACGCGTGATTTGACCTCATGCAGTAGATGAAAAGCGAAGCGGCTTGTCTTTTCCATAATGATCATACGCACGGAGTTGGAACCGATATCAATGATTGCAGTGCGTTTCGCCATAGGGGTACACCTTATAATGTGAGCCAGACTGGCCGGCTCGCTAAAATTATAAGTATTATAGAGAAAGGGGAGTTAAGAGAGGGTAAGAGAAGAGGTTTTACTCTTCGTATTCTTTCAAAATCTGTGCATATTTGAATTGGAGTTCGGGAATGGTTTCAACATTGTCCTTATCGAGTTCAAAACAGTCAACCGGGCAGACTGCAATACAAGCCGGTTCATCATATACGCCGACGCATTCGGTACATCTGTCCGGATCGACGACATAGATCGGATCTCCCTCTTCGATCGCTTCTGTCGGGCATTCCTCGCGGCAGGCATCACACGCGATACATTCATCATTGATCAAAAGTGCCATAAAAAAACCTTATGTTAGAACTAACGGAATCAGTCCTGTAAATATTTATAGTCCGATTTATAGCAGAAGAAAGCTTGAAGTAATTTGAAACGAAAAATGAAATTAAAATGTATTGCTTTGTCGCCTTTATCAGCGGAAATTTTCAGCTATCTGAGGGGAAGAAGACAGTGCAACTTTGAGCGTAGAAGCAGCGATGCGACCGTACCAAGATGGTCTTTTCGGTTTTTGATCTCCAGCTCGCCGCCGAGCGCATCGGCGGCACTTTTTGCCAAAAAGAGACCCAGGCCGACACCGGATTTATTGCCCTGGCGTTTAAAGGGGGCAAAGAGATCGACGGTATCATCGATACCGCAACCCTCGTCAATGACTTCGATCAGCAGCCCTTCATTATTGATAGAGCTCTGCAAAAGCACTTTTTTTCCTTTTGGTGTAAACTTGAGAGCGTTCTGCAGCAGGTTCTGGATGATCTGGTTTAAAAGACTCTCTTGCAGGATGGCCATGAATGCATTGGGCTCAAATTGCATCTGCAGCTCTTTGCCTTCGGCTTCAGCAAGGAGGGCAAAGTCATTGGCTTTGCGGCGTAAAATCTCGATGACATCGGCCTGTATCGGCGTTTCGAGCTGCGCGCCCTCCTGGCGTCCGATATTCAAAATGCTTGCTACGATGGCATTCATCTCATCGACACTATTGTTATTGATCTTGATCGCCTCAATGTACTCTTCGGGCGTGCGTTTCTTGATCATCGTGACCTGATTTTTGAGTTTCATCACCGCCAGAGGAGTTTTAAGCTCATGCGCTGCACCGATAAAGAGCTCTTTCTGGTACTTCACAAAGTTCTGGATACGGTTGATGAGATGGTTGATACTTTCGCCGAGAGGGATGAACTCATCAGGCAGCTCCTGCACGACAATAGGACGTATCATATGTTCGTTCATGTTTGAAAGACGCCTGTTCAGACCGGTAATCGGCGAGATGAGCATTTTGGAGAAGAGAATCGCATAGAGCGTGACGAGAAGAAAGCCGATGGCATTGATGATAAAGATGGAGTTAAGGATCTTTTTAAGCAGCTGTTTGGTCGGTGTGATGTTTTTGCTTATTTTGATATAACTGTC
>CAZNQJ010000233.1:0-2956 GCA_964575205.1 uncultured Campylobacterales bacterium
TGATCATCGGCAATGTCGCGCAGCCCTCGCATGCAGCCAACATTGCCCGCGTGATCGCGCTGAAAGCCGGTTTTAATACCGGCATATCGGCCTATACCGTCAACCGAAACTGCGCTTCGGGCATGGAAGCGATCACATCGGCGAGCGAAAAGATCATCGCCGGAAGCGGCAGCATCTATCTCTGCGGCGGCGTAGAATCGATGAGCAATGTACCGCTTCTTTTCGGCATACAGATGAAACATTTTTTAGAGACCTTTTCAAAAGCCAAAACACTCAAACAAAAACTCACTACTCTAAGCCACTTCAAGCCTTCATATCTTCGCCCCATTATCGGCCTGATGCAGGGTCTGCGCGATCCAGTCAGCGGTTTGATGATGGGCTCAACGGCCGAGGTACTGGCCCAAGACTTCGGTATCGGCAGAGAAGAGCAGGACCTCTTCGCTCTTAAAAGTCATCAGAAAGCGGCTGCCGCCCGTGAGAAAGGATTATTTGCCCAGGAAATCGTACCCATCGTCTACGACCTCGATAAAGCCAAAATAATGGAGCACGATGACGGCATACGTGCGGATCAGACCCCGGAAGCGCTGGCGAGACTGCACCCCTTCTTCGACCCTGTAAACGGCACGGTGACTGCCGGCAACTCTTCGCAGATCTCCGACGCGGCAGCGGCACTTACGCTGATGAGCGAGAGTGAGGCCAAAAAACGGGGCATAGAGCCCTTGGGCTATCTAAGCGGCTTTGCCTACACGGGGTTGGACCCGAAACGAATGGGAATGGGCCCGCTCTTCGCAACGGCAAAACTTTTTAAAACGATGCAGCTGACCTTGAAAGATATCGATCTCATCGAGATGAACGAAGCGTTCGCCGTACAGGTTCTCGCCAACCTGATAGCCTTTCCTTCAGAGCGTTATGCCAAAACACATCTCAACCTTGACAAAGCATTGGGCGAGATAGATGAGAGCACGCTCAACGTCAACGGCGGTGCCGTAGCTTTGGGGCATCCGGTGGGTATGACCGGCACACGTCTTGTCATCCATCTGCTCAAAGAGCTGCGACGCCGAAACAAGGAGCGGGGCCTGGCCACACTCTGCGTCGGCGGCGGGCAGGGCGCATCGCTCTTTTTGGAGGTGGTGTGATGAAACATCTGCGTTTTACTACGAATGAGAACGGAATAGGCGAGATCGTTTTCGACTACGCCGGTTCGGATATCAATCTGCTCTCCTCCGAACTCCTGATCGAACTCGAAAAAGTGCTTGAAGAGATCGCCCGCTCAAAAGAGATCAAGCTTCTGCTTTTTAAAAGTGCAAAAAAGAATAATTTCATTGCCGGGGCAGATATCAAAGAGATCAGCGCGCTTAAGAGCTGTGATGAGGCACTGGAGAAGGTGCGACAGGGACGGGGTATTTTGAACCGGATCTCCTCTTTGAAAATACAGACACTTGCCGTAATCGACGGAGCTGCCTTGGGCGGCGGTCTTGAGCTGGCCCTGGCCTGTGATTTCAGGTTGTGTACGGACAACCCCAAAACAAAAATAGGCCTGCCTGAAGTGAGCCTGGGCCTGATGCCGGGATTTGGCGGAACGGTAAGACTGCGCAACCTTATCGGGCTGCAAAAAACACTTGAGCTGATCCTGGGGTCGAAACAGCTCAGCGGCGAAAAAGCGGCGCTGCTGGGTCTGATAGACAGCTGTGTACCGGGCGGCTACCTCCCCTTTAAAGAGGCGCAGATGGTCGCCGACATCCTGGATGCCAAAAAACGCACAGTGATTATGTCTAATCGCCATAGGCCGACTATTCTGGAACGGTTTCTGCCCTCGATGATCCTCTCTTTTGCAGAAAAAGAGGTGATGAAAAAGACGAAGGGACACTATCCTGCACCATTGGAGGTGATCAAACACTTCAAAAAGATCATACATATGGACTTTACTGAATCGCTCGAAGCGGAGACGGAGAGTTTTGCACGTCTGGCATTCACAAACGAGTCCAAAAAACTGATCAGGCTCTTCTTTACCTCTGAAGCACTTAAACACGACAGCGGGATAGAGACAAATTCAGAAATCAAAGCGATCAACCGCGCCGCTGTATTCGGCGGCGGTACGATGGGTTCGGGAATCCTATGGCTCTTCAGCAAAACGGATATTCCCGTACGCCTGAAAGTGAGACGAAGCGAACAGATAGCCGATGCTCTCGGCGTCGTGCATAAAAACTATAGGGCGCTCAAACGCCGAAAACGGCTTACGCAGCGCGAGATCGACATCAAGATCGGCAAAATATCGGCCGACATCCAGATGCGCGGCTTTGAAAAGAGCGATATCGCGGTCGAGGCCATTGTCGAAGAGATGGAAGCGAAGCAGGCGCTTTACGTCGAATTGGAAGCGAACCTTGCCGAAGAGGCTGTCATTGCCAGCAACACCTCCTCGCTCTCTATCACGAAACTGGCTTCGAAGATGAACCATCCCGAGCGCTTTGTAGGGATGCATTTTTTCAATCCGGTCGACCGCATGCCTCTGGTCGAGGTGATACGGGGCGATAAAAGTTCCGACAAAACCGTGGCGACCGTAATAGCGCTGGTCAAAAAAACCGGCAAAACCCCCATACTGGTCGCTGACTGTCCCGGTTTTCTGGTGAACCGACTGCTTATCCCTTACATCAACGAGGCTATTCATCTCTTCGAAGAGGGTGAGAGTTTCGAGAAGATAGACGGACTGCTTTCAGCCTTCGGCATGCCGATGGGCCCGTTTCGTCTCATTGACGAAGTGGGGCTCGATGTCGGCTACAAGGTAGCGAAGATCCTCGAAGAGGGGTACGGTATGCGTATGCAGGCGGCGCCGGTATTTGAACGCATCTACAGTGACCTTGGCCTGCTGGGCAGGAAAAACGGCAAAGGCTTTTACACCTATGCTAAAAAAAGAATCCGAAAACCCCTTTAACTCAACATCTAAAGGATTCATAGAAAC
>CAZNQJ010000233.1:2966-3761 GCA_964575205.1 uncultured Campylobacterales bacterium
AACAAGGCAGTCGCCGCACTTGTACGCAAAAAACACGGTTTTTCCGATGAAGAGATCATTGACAGAACGCTTCTTATCATGGTCAATGAGGCATCCCGCGCCCTGGAAGAAGGTGTCGTTAAAAACGCCGCATACCTTGATATGGCGATGGTGCTCGGTACCGGTTTCCCGCCGTTTCGCGGAGGTATTCTCGCCTATGCGGATGCGTGCGGCATCAAGGATGTCGTAGCCAAACTGGACGATCTCGCCAATGCCTACGGCGAGCGGTTCAGGCCATCCGACCTGCTTGTTTCTATGGAAAAAGAGAACAGCCGATTTTACAAGGAGTAGCGTATGGAATATCTGTTTGCCTCATCATTGACACTGTTACTGCTGGGTCTGTGGTTTAACGGCGCAAAGTTTGTTATCTGGTCTGCTGTCATGCTTACGGTCATCTGGGCCTGGTTTGCGCCGCCGCCTCTTTTTTGGATCATTTATCTGCCGCTCAACGGGCTTCTGCTCTACAGACCTCTGCGACAACAGTTTATTACGGGCCATATTGTCGCCTTTTTTCAAAAGCACCATATTCTGCCGCATATTTCAGAGACCGAGAAGGTTGCCCTGCGGGCAGGGACGGTATGGGTTGAGGGGGAGTTCTTCTCGGGCAAACCCGATTTCAACGATCTGTTTTCAAAACCGTACCCCGCATTGACCGATGAGGAGCAGGCATTTTTGGACAGTGAGGTCGATACGCTCTGTGCCATGACGAACGACCATCAGGTCTTTCAAAAGCGCGATCTTCCCCCGGAAGTATGG
>CAZNQJ010000234.1:0-3761 GCA_964575205.1 uncultured Campylobacterales bacterium
CGTTTATGATTGCGGTAGAGGTAGATCACCATAAAGACAACAAGACCTTCCAGTATCGCCTCATATATCTGTGACGGATGACGGAGCACACCGTCGATATAGATCCCCCACGGCAGGTCTGTCGTCCGTCCGATCAGCTCTTTGTTCAAAAAATTTCCGATACGTCCGAACATATACCCTACCGGCACGGCAAGCGCCACGACGTCCATGATGACGCCGAACGAGACTTTCGGATAACGCCTGTGGTAGTAGAGCGACCCAAGGAACCAGCCGATAATCGCACCGTGATAACTCATACCGCGGATCCCGACAAATTCACCCTCTCTCGAGAAGGGGTTGAACATCTGCCAGGGGTGCGTCAGATAATAGCTCGTGTTCGGATCATAGAAGAGGATATAGCCCAGACGCGCACCCAGAATAATGCCGATCTCGATATAGATGAAGTAGTCATCCAGGTTCTTCTGTTCGACAGGGAGTCTGTCGCGTTTGACCACACTTTTTGCCACATACAGAGCACTGATGAGGGCCAGGACATACATCATTCCGTACCAGTGCACCGGAAAAGAGAAAACCGTAAAGGCAACAGGGTTAAAGTGGTCGTAGATATGGTTCCAAAATTCCATTATTGATCCATTGATAGTGTCGGAAAAGTATATCCAAAAAGTAGATTATAAAGGTTACACCGGGGCCGTTTCGGCCGTGAGCCTGCGGCGGGCGGCTGTATGCTGTTGCGCTGCGACACAAGTATCAGAAGGTGATTACCTTCCAGCCGCTCTGCAGTGCCTCTGTCAGAAACTCGCCGGTATGGATGGTCTTGACGCCCAGGGCTTGCAATGTCGAACTCACGCCGTAATCGTCGCTGCAGACGACACAGGCCGAGGTCTCCACCCCGCCCGCCTGTACGGTTTTGAGCATCGCCTGCAGTTCGCTGTTTTCAGCCAGGGCCCGGGCGGAAGGGCCCCAGATCATCAGATGGGCCTCATCCCAGTACCCTCTCGGCAGGATCACACTGCCGTAAAGAAGGACCATCTTTTTGGCCACTTCGACCTCTTCGGTCGTCCAGACGATAAGCAGCTTGTTACGACTCGGCATTCTGAACCTCACCGTATGAGCTGCTGTCTCTTGTCATCTGACTATTTTTTGAGCGCCTCGGCGATCAGTTCGATCGGGTTTTTGAAGATCGTCTCGACCTCGGCCTGATGAAGCGAGTTGTTGATCTGCATACGGCAGGCGGAACACTCGGCCGAGACCACCTGAGCCCCGGTCGCTTTGATCATCGCCGCTTTCGGGACGCCTGCCGCTTTGGCAAAGTGGTACTTCTCCGTCTGCATCGTCACCCCGCCGAAGCCGCAGCAGGCATTCGGGTCACTCATCTCTTTGAGCACATAGTTCTGCTTGATCAGCGTGCGCGGCTCGTTATGGATACCCTGCATCTTGCGGGCATGGCACGGGTCGTGATAGGTGACGATAAGGTCACTGCGCCCTTTCGAAGAGAGCAGATGTTCCAGGTGGGTGTGATGTTCGAGCCACTCTGTCGCCATAAAGATCTTGTCCTTGAGTTTTACGGCGCGTGCTTTCCACTCCGGCTGGTCATGGAAAAAGTGTTCGTAGTCGATCTTGATCATCGCCGAGCAGGTCGCTTCGGGAATGATGATCGCCTCGACATCGTCGATAAAACTCTCGAAATACTCGATGTTCTTTTTGGCATTGTAGTCGACCGTATCAAAATCGCCGGTAAAATAGGCCGGCGCTCCGCAGCAGAGCTGTTTTTTCGGAATAAAGGCATCGATCTCCAGGGCCTCAAGAATACTCAAAAGCCCCTTGCCGATCTCGGTATAGTTGTAGTTGGCCAGACAGCCGATAAAGATCGCCACCCTGCGTTTGCCGCCGTTGTTGATGTTCTCGGGGTTGGCATTGAGAAAGGAGGTCTTGCCCATGCTCGGCAGCAGACGGTCTTTTTTAATGATCGGCAGACTGAAGCGCGGCACCATAGGGTTTTTTTCCGCTTTGATCTTGAAGCCGCAGGTCTGGAAGACATAGCCCATCTTGAACAGGAGATCCATCGTAAAACGGTGGCGCAGCAGGTAGAAGAAGGCCCTTTTGAACCAGGCAATGCCGAACTTGTCGGCAATATCGGCGCGCACCTGCTCGATCAGCATATCGACCGGCAGCGCTTTGGGGCAGATGTCGACACAGTTGGTACAGAGAAAACAGCTCTCAAAGATATCTTTGGCCGTTTTGTCCAGTTCAAGGTTGCCGCTCTGATAGGCTCCTAACAGATCGATGAATCCCCGCGGCGAAGTGACCTCGTCGCTATTGACGTTGTGAATGGTACAGACGGGAATACACATACCGCACTTGATACAGGCATCGCTCGTCTCGCTGAAATTGAAAATTTCTTCGGGTTTCTTACGGCTCGACATCTAATGTCTCCTAAACTGAGCTTTGGCTTTTATATACATTATACAGTCTTTGAAAAGGTCTTTTTGGAGCCGGCATGTTTGTTCATGTAGGCATCAAACTCCATCGCGATGTTTCGGATGAGAAGCGTTCCCGTCTCCGAACAGACGATCTCGTCCTCATCCATTGTGATCAGCGCTTCGTCGGCAAAGGGCTTCAGCCGCTCGATAGCGTCGCCGAAATACTCTTTGAAACTGATGCCGAAAGCTGCTTCAAAACGTCTGATATCAAGTTTGAAGTTGCTCATCAGCTCCATAATGACGTACTGTCTGATCTTGTCGTCCTCGTTGAGCTCGACACCGCGCTCGAACGGCAGCCTGTCCGCATCGATCGCCGCTTCGTACTCTTTCATCTCTTTGAAGTTCTGGGCGTAGTAATCCACCCCTTCGCCGATCGAGGTGAGCCCCACGCCGATCAGATCCGCGCCGCCCTTGGTGGTGTAGCCCTGGAAGTTGCGGTGCAGCTCGCCCTTCTTGATTGCCTTGAAGAGCTCGTCTTCCGGCTTGGCAAAGTGGTCCATACCGATCATCCTGTAGCCGTTTGCTGTCAGATAGTCGATGGTGTACTGCATGATGTTCAGCTTCTCATCCGGAAGCGGCAGCGTCGTCTCATCGATCTTGCGCATCGTCTTTTTAAGCCACGGCACGTGGGCATAGTTAAAGACGGCAAAACGGTCGGGGTTGAGTGTCAGAGAGAGTCTGAGCGTCTCTTTAAAGGTCTCAAGCGACTGGTGCGGCAGACCGTAGATCAGGTCCACATTGACGGAGTCCATATTGTATTTGCGCGCCAAATCCATCGCTTTTTTGGTGATGTCGTACGGCTGGACACGGTGCACGGCCACCTGCACCTTCTCGTTGAAATCCTGGATCCCGAAGCTGACACGGTTAAAGCCCTCTTCGCTCAGCACCTTCATCTGCGCTTCGTCGATATGGCGGGGGTCGATCTCGCAAGAGAGCTCCGCATCGGCTCTGAAATTTTTAAAGTAGCTTTTGATCATCTGAATGACCTCTTTAAGCTGTTCTGCGGAGAAGAAGGTCGGTGTTCCGCCGCCGAAATGCAGCTGGATCACCTCGCGCGAGGTGTCGAGATGCCGGCTAAGAATCGCCATTTCACGCTTAAGGTAGTCGATATAGCGCAGCATCTTCTCCTCTTTGGAGGTAAAAACAACGTTGCAGCCGCAGAAGTAGCAGGCGTTGCGGCAGAACGGCAGGTGAAAATAGAGCGAAAGCGGACGCGTACTGTCTTGATTTTCCAGTTTGTTGATATACGTTTCATAGGTAAACGCATCACTGAATTCTTAA
>CAZNQJ010000235.1:0-3750 GCA_964575205.1 uncultured Campylobacterales bacterium
AAACCTCTTCTTTGGAACACAGGAAGAGGTCTATAACAGATGCCTTCCATTTATGTCAGGCCTTTGACAAAAGTCCCTATCTTTTAATCGTTACGACAACCGCACCGCGAAGGTCACCGAACTTGTACCCTGTCGCTTTGTCATGAGGGTAGCTCTTTTCAAAAAACTGTGATAGCTTCTGATCTTTGCTGATATCGCCATGACACTTCAGACAGACCTGCTTGTTGATCACAAGCGGCTTGTAATATTTGTAGGTATCGTTATTGACACGTTCTACAAGATATTCCGGCAATATAACGCCGTTTTGCTGCAGGTTCTCAAGAGACTGCAGGACCGTTTTCTCATCGCCTTCGGCCTGGTTGGCAGGATTGCGTTCTTTAAGAGAGATGCGTTTGAGCTGAACATCTTTTCCGAACTTCTCACCGATCTCTGCGGTCAAAGCGTAGGCTTTGGTGCTGCAAAACTCTGCCGCACCGACGGCCCCCTCGGTCTCCATATGCTGTTTGAGGTTTTTCCCCAGCGTATTGATCAATGCTGCCGAGACCTCCTGCCCCGTTTTGACCACAGCATTCAACTCTTCCTGATTGCTTTCATAGGGGTTTGCCAATAAACCAACGGTGAAAAGTGTGGTTAGCGCTAATTTACGCATACTGTCTCCTTCTTTTTTTGATGTCAGTTATTATAGATGCCGGTGACTGAATTTAAAGAATCTCGTCTTCGATGTCCAACTCGTAGGGGTTGACATCCGAATCATCATAAGGGTCCATATGGACGATGGAGTGTACACGTTCATCTTTAAAGAGTTTTTGGAAATCCTCTTCGATCCTGTCGGTGACACGATGGGCATCGAAGAGAGAGATGCTGACATTGAAAACCACATGCACCGATATAAAGATGTCGGAGCCGGAGCGTCTGGTGCTCAGACGGTGATAGCCGTTGATATCATCAACCCCGTCCAGATAGTGCTCTATCTTCTTGATCTCGTCATCATCCAGGGCGATATCCATCAGCATTAAGAGCCCCTCTTTGATGATCGGGTAGGCCGAATAGATCATATAAAAGGTGATGGCGATCCCCAGGATCGGATCGATGATGCCGAAACCGGTATAGTGGATGACACCGAGTGCGACCAGTATCGCGCCGTTGGTGTAAAGGTCTGTCTCATAATGGAGCGCATCGGCACGGATAACAAGGTTGCCGGTTTTCCTGGCAATATTGATCAGATAGAGCACGAGCGCCGTGGTAAAGAGAATGGAGATGCCCATGACGACCAGCGAGAGCGTCATATAGGCGATCTCTTCGGGATGGAGAAGCTTCATTACGGCGTTATAGAGGATAAAGATCGCGGAGGCCGAGATGATTGTTCCTTCAATAACGGCGGCAAGCGCTTCGAGTTTCCCCCGGCCGAAATTGAATTTCTTATCGGCTTTCTTTTCGGAATGGTGAAGGGCAAAATAGTTGAAGAGTGAGACCAGCAGATCCAAAAAAGAGTCGATGGCCGAGGCGAGGATGGCAACCGAGCCGCTCATCACCCCGACGACCATTTTAATGGTGACCAAAAGTGCCGCCGTACCGGATGAGATGATGGTTGCTTTCTGTTCTATTCGCATGAAAAGAATTTTAACAAGCTTTAGCTAAAATAGCGCCACCTAGAACTAAGAGATTTTTATGGATTTAAATGCCCTGCGCCAAGAGCGCGAAAAATGGATGACGTGGAAAAATATCAGGCCGCTGCGCGAAGCGCTCTCCTCGCTGCCGCAGGTCGATGCCGTCCTCTCTCTGGGCGACACCGTAGCCCTGCAGACGAACGAAGATATTGATCACACTCAGATCGAAGATGTTGCCCGGATGATGATGCCGTGGCGAAAGGGGCCGTTCGATCTTTTCGGTCTCTTTATCGACACGGAGTGGCAGAGTTTCATGAAGTACAACCTGCTGCGCCCGCATTTCAATCTCGCAAAGAAACGTGTCGCCGACATCGGCTGCAACAACGGCTACTACCTCTTTCGCATGCAGGAGGACAGACCTGCCTCACTGGTCGGTTTTGATCCGTCTGCGCTCTATAAGACGCAGTTTGACTTCATCAACCACTTTGCGAAGAGCGAAATCAGATACGAGCTGTTGGGCGTCGAACATCTTCCCTATTATGAAGAGAAGTTCGACACGATCTTCTGTCTGGGCGTGCTCTACCACCGCAGCGACCCGGTCGCCATGCTCAAACAGCTTTTTCAGGGACTTGACGATGAGGGTGAGGTCTATCTTGATACCTTCATGATCGACGGGGAGGAGGAGATGGCGCTCTGTCCCAAAGGGAGCTATTCGAAGATCCCAAACATCTATTTCGTGCCGACCGTGCCGGCCCTCAAAAACTGGTGTCTGCGTGCCGGCTTCAGTACATTTGACGTACTGGAGACCTCGGTGACGACGCCGGATGAGCAGCGCAAGACCGAGTGGATAGAGGGGCAGAGCCTGGAAGACTTTTTGGACCCTGAAGACGAGACAAAGACCGTTGAAGGCTACAGTGCGCCAAAACGCGTCTATGTGCGTCTGACCAAAAAGCCGAAGGGAAAGTGATGGAGCAGAAGACGCACCTTAATATCGACAACGGGCTCTGCGGTGAAGTGGTAGAGATCGAAAAAGGTCTGGCGCATGTCCGTTTAGTGACAACGCAGCTGATGGCGGCCGATCATGAGGGGCTGGTCCACGGCGGCTTTATTTTCGGTGCCGCCGATTTTGCCGCGATGTGCGCGGTAAACGAACCCAATGTCGTACTTGCAGGCAGCGAGTGCCGTTTCCTGGCGCCGAGCCGTGTCGGTGATATCATTGATTTTGAAGCCAGAGTTGTTGAAAATGAAGGCCCGAAGGCCGTGGTCGAAGTCAGTGCCGCCAGCGGTGACCGGCCTCTCTTTACGGCCCGTTTCAAAACCGTTGTCACAAAAGAGCATGTATTGAAGAGCAGATAAACGGGCAGAACAATCGTTCTATTCAATGCTCCGTATCCAGTAGGGTGCATTTTTCTGTTCCGCTTTGATGCTCGTCGTGCCGCCGTGTCCCGGGTAGACTATTTTGTCATAATCGATCTGCATAAACCGCTGAAGTGAATCTTTCATCTCCTGCGGCGAGGAGTAGGGAAAATCGGTCCGGCCGATGCTGCGCTCGAAGATGAAATCCCCGCTGAACATCGCATCGCCGATCTCTATCGTCGAACAGCCCGGACAGTGGCCCGGAAAATGCCGGAAGGTGACCGGTACGCCGGCGATCTCAATGGTCGTTACTTCGCCTTCGACTTCGAAGTCGGGGTAAGAGGGCGGCAACTCAGGCACCCAGCTGTTGTCATGGAGCATCGGTACATCGCCTTTGGGGGTATAGAGCGGTATATCGAAATACTCCTTGACCTCCTGGTTTGACCAGACATGATCGAAATGGCCGTGCGTATTGAGGACGGCGACAGGATTGGTGACATTGGCCTTGACCCATTCGGTCGCATTGACGCCGGGATCGATAATAAAATCTTTGCCGTCAACGGTGACGATATAGCAGTTGGTCTGGTACATGCCCATCGGCTGAACTTTTATTTTCATCTATAATCTTTCGCTTTTTATTGGTATGATTATACCTATGAATTTTTATAAATCACTAGAACATCTCTTAACTATTGATCAGCCTTCAGAAAAGATTGAGGCATTCCGGGATTTTTATGCGCTCTACAGAGCGGGCGGCGTCACATTTGAAGATCAATTTTCACCTTTG
>CAZNQJ010000236.1:0-3728 GCA_964575205.1 uncultured Campylobacterales bacterium
CTGCTTGCTCTGGCCGATCCGGCAGTTGCAACGCATTCCAAACGCTACTTTAAGACAGCAGAGGGGCAATACGGTTTCGGCGACAGATTTCTCGGTATCCGGGTCCCGGTTATCCGCCAGGCCGTCAAAAAATTCCATGCTGCACCCTTGGGTGACGCTGCACAACTCCTTAAGTCCGAATATCATGAGGTCAGACTCTTTGCCCTGCTCCTGCTGGTTTACCGCTACACAAGGTCAGATACGGATGAGCAGGAGACCATCTATCATCTCTATCTGAACAACATCCGTTATGTGAACAGTTGGTACCTGGTCGACAGTTCGGCCCCTTATATCGTCGGCGCCTATCTGGCAGAGAGGGACAGATCCCTCCTGTATGACCTGTCAAAATCCAGGAGTCTCTGGGAACGCAGGATCGCAATCATGTCGACCTTCGCCTTCATCAGGAAGAACCAATTTGACGATGCACTTCGCATTGCCGAACTGCTGCTCGGCGATCAGGAGGATCTGATCCATAAAGCCGTCGGCTGGATGCTCAGAGAGGTCGGGAAACGGGAGTTGGCTGTCGAAGCCGCCTTTTTGAAAGAGCACTACCGGAAGATGCCGAGAACGATGCTGCGCTATGCCGTCGAAAAGTTCAGCGCTTCTGAGCGGCTGAAATACCTGTACGGAGATGCGTAAACGCCGGCACCTTTAAAACAGCCGTAACAGTAAAGATAATTCTGCCACTAAGATTTATGATAGTTTCTAAGTGTAAAATACGGCAAAAATATTTAGGAACGATTATGTCAGACGCTATCGAGATCATATCATGGAACGTCAACGGTATCCGCGCCGTTGCCAACAAAGAGGCACTCAGATGGATCGATGAACGCCGTCCCGATATCCTCTGCCTGCAGGAGATCAAAGCCGAAGCCCATCAGATCCCCGACGATCTTTTCTCTCTTGAGTATGCGCACCTGAACGTCAACAGTGCCGAAAAAAAAGGGTACTCCGGTACGGCAACCTTCTCCCTGATAGAACCGGAATATACCCATAACCGCCACGAGATCGACCTCGGACGCGAAGGGAGGATCGTCGAACAGGACTACGGCGACTTCGTCCTCTTCAATGTCTATTTTCCCAACGGGCAGAAAGATGATGAGCGGCTTGCCGTGAAGATGAAGTTTTACGACGATTTTCTGGAGCACTGCAATGCGCTCCGCAGTGAGGGAAGATCCATCGTGATCTGCGGCGATGTCAATACCGCCCACAGAGAGATCGACCTCAAGAATCCGAAAGCCAACGCCAAGACATCGGGTTTTCTGCCGATCGAGCGCGAGTGGATAGACAAACTCATCGCCAACGGCTATATCGACACCTTCCGCTATGTTCACGGCGACAAGGAAGATGAATACAGCTGGTGGTCTTACCGCTCGGGTGCGAGAATCAAAAATGTCGGCTGGCGGATCGACTACTTCTTTATATCAGATGATCTGGCCGAACTCCTGGAGGATGCTTTTATACTGCAGGATGTCACAGGTTCGGACCACTGTCCTGTCGGCATCCGTTTGGCTCTATAGTTTTTTATATAGTAAGGGCACCTTGGTTACTTCGGCAGTGCGATACGAAAACAGGCGCCCTCTTCTTCATTGTGCAGCGTCAGCTCGCCTCCGCAATGTTCTTCGATGATTATTTTGCTCATATAGAGCCCCAGCCCGGTCCCTTTTCCATGCGGTTTTGAGCTGAAATAGGCGTTAAATATATGCTCTTTCATCTCTTCGGGAACACCGCCGCCATTGTCGCACACCTCAAGGTAGAGCCTCTCTTCGTCGCTGAAGGTCTTGATTTTGATCTCTGCTTCGGCAACGCCCCTTTCGATCAGCACATCTTCGGCATTTTTGAGCAGGTTTAAAAGCACCTGCTTGAGTTCATTGGGATAGCTCTCAAAGGACTCGCTGCTGCGAAGATCGGTCTGGACAGCTATCTTTTGCTTTTCGATAAACTCCCTGGTAATGCTCAGTGTTGCAGCGATGATCTCTTCGAGCGTGGTCTCTTCTCTCTCTTTCGTCATTTTGAAAAAGTCTCTGAAGTCATCGATTGTCGAAGAGAGATGCTGCGTCAGCATGTTGATGTTCTCCAGATTCTTCTGGAATATCTTATAGTCGGCCGTCCCTAACTGGATCTTGAGGTCCATGTCGGTCGCTGCAGCAGAGATAATGTTCAGCGGCTGACGCCACTGATGCGCAATCATACTGAGCATCTCTCCCATCTGGGCCAAACGTTCCTTATGGACAAGCTGCATATCTTTTGCTACGATTTCAGCCACACTTCTTTGAACACGCTCTTGCAATTCGCTGTTCAACAGTTGCAGCTCAACACCTAATTCAACCATCTTTTTTATTTTAAGAAAATAGGTGTAACCTGATGTCATCAATATAATCATCGCCAAAACAACCACAAATGCGATAATAGCGTGTATTTCGCTGCCAAAGTAGAGAAATGAGCTGCTCAGCATCAAAAGCATCGTCGAGGTGAAGGCAAAGTAGGCGTGATAGACGGATCCAAGCGCCATGGTGGCACCGGACGCCAATGCCAGCAATAGCGTCAGGGTGAAAAAGGTATAGAGCATCGGGGCGTAGATAACCGTAAGCCAGCTGGTCAGACCCCATAAAAAGGCATTCAATGCCAGGACGAAGATATAATATTTAAGATATTTCGTTTTGAGCGTATCCTTTTGTTGCGTATGAAAATCGAGCCTCTCTCCTGACATCATACGGATTATTGATACTAAAACCTGCGCTGAAATCCATAAGATCAGATAGGTATGGGGAATGTAGTCATACATGACGGCGACAAAAATGATCGAAGCAAAAGCCGTGGCGATCAGCGTACCTTTTTGTATCCCTTTTGTTATCATCAGAATCAATTCATCGTGGTAATTTAAAGAGAAAATAGTTGCAAATATTCTGGCTGTACGCATATAATATAGGTCCTACTGAAATTTAATCGCAGTATACAATAAATGTTTATATTCGTTATGAAAGTATGGTAGAAGGGGGCGATTTTCCGTCAGGAGACCGCCGGAGCGGACTATCTGTTTTTTGGGCGGAACGCCTTGATAACGTTCTCATCACACTCGAGGTACGGGCCTTCGATCAGGTCGATACAGTAGGGTACGGCAGGGAAAACGGCATCCAGGCACTCACGGATCGACTTGGGTTTGCCCGGAAGGTTGATAATGAGCGATCTGCCCCGGATACCGGCTGTCTGACGCGAAAGAATAGCCGTCGGGACGTACTGCAGCGAGACCTGACGCATTAACTCGCCGAAACCCGGCATCATCTTTTCGCACACGTTCTCGGTCGCTTCCGGTGTCACGTCACGAAGTGCCGGTCCGGTCCCTCCTGTCGTTACCACCAGGCAGCACCCCTCCTCATCGCACAAGGCTTTCATCGTCTCTTCGATCTTTGACTGCTCGTCGGGGATACAGCGGTAGACCACCTCGAATTCGCTTTTTAAATACGCTCTCATTGTCTCCTGTATCGCCATACCTGAAAGGTCTTCATAAATTCCGGCACTGGCCCTGTCTGAAGCGGTGATAACACCTATTTTAATCTCACTCACACTCTTCTCCTTGTAAAAAATGGTTGGCGCCTTTGAACAGATGGACGGTTGCAAAGGGCACAAAAAAGGCATAGGCAGCCTCAACATCGGTTATAATGTCGTCACTTCCCAGATAGACCTCTATC
>CAZNQJ010000237.1:0-3727 GCA_964575205.1 uncultured Campylobacterales bacterium
GATATGTTTTTACTTACGCCCTACATGGTTCTGCCCGATCAGGAGACACGGGAGCTTTTGAACAAATGGATCGGTAATGTGTGGAGAGCCGGCGAAGAGATCCAGACCTATACACTGCTGCAGCGTCTTGCCGCACATATCTATCAGACTCTTTCGTATAAAGTACGCGAAGAGCCCGGTGTGCAGACCGCTCGGCAGACACTCGCTTCAGGGTCCGGATCCTGCCGTGATTTTGCCTTGCTTTTTATGGAGGCAGTAAAGTGTTTGGGGCTGGCTTCACGGTTTGTGAGCGGCTATCTTTATGCCCCGCTTATGTCTGATCAGATCGGATCGACACATGCCTGGGCTGAGGTCTATATACCCGGCGGAGGGTGGAAGGGATTTGACCCTACCATCGGCGATATTGTCGGAACGGACCACATTCCCGTGGCGGTAGCAAGGCTGGCGGAGTCTGTGCCCCCGATTTCAGGGACCTTTGCAGGGGTGGCGGATTCGAGTCTTGATGTAGGGGTATGGGTGACACAGTGTTAGTCACTGCAAACCCTGACTATAAACAGATTGTATTCAAAGTCGATTCAGCAACTCATTTTTTTCGAATTAAACTTATCATCTGTAAGCGCACCTGCACCGTGCAGACGAGAAAGCTTTTCAATCAGATCTATAATGGCGTCTGACGATTCATTTTGCAGTGTGTTGATCTCTGGTCGCATCGGAGCCGGCTAAGTCGGGTCATTGTACCCCCGCCGTTATTGGCAGCACCGATCATGTAGATAAGCGTATAGTTGCCCCATCTCCTCCGTGATCTTTATGATTTTATCAGGTATCTGCACGGGGATCCGTCTCGTTGAAAAAATCGGTTATGAAAACTGAAATGTATTAAAACTTAAGCAGTCAAGTTAGCGTTCATGGAACATAAATGCTATAATCTATCACCATTACAAGACCGTCAGTGTTATAAACGTGATAGGAATTCATACTGCTGATCAGTGAGAATGCAATTACGTAGTTTCAGACTAAAATTAACGGCATTATGCATTGCAATAAGGAAGAACCATGGCATTAAAAGTTGTACTTTCACATAAAACGCATTATTCATACGATAAATATATATCACTTTCTCCGCATACCATAAGACTTCGTCCTGCACCGCACTGTAGAACACCTATTGATGCCTACTCTATGAAAATAACACCCAAAAACCATTTTATTAACTGGCAGCAGGATCCCTATGGAAACTATCTCGCCAGAATCGTTTTTCCGGAAAAAGTCAAAGAGTTCGGGATCGAGGTAGAGGTCATTGCCGACTTGATCTCGATCAACCCGTTTGATTTTTTTGTGGACACCTATGCTGAGCACTACCCGTTTGAGTATAAGCCGGAACTCAAAGCAGAGTTGACCCCCTATTTTGAGATCACTGAACAAGGGAAAAAACTTAAAAAATTTATGAAGACACTTGATCTGAAAGAGCGCAAGATCAACGACTTTTTGGTCTATCTCAACACAGAGATCTACAAATACCTGAACTATACGGTCCGTCTCGAACCCGGGGTACAGACCTGCGAGGTGACGCTGGATAGAAAACTTGGAAGCTGCCGGGATTACGCATGGCTTTTCGTGCAGGTATTGCGGACACTGGGTCTGGCAGCACGATTTGTCTCGGGCTACCTTGTCCAACTCAAAGCAGATGAGAAGTCGCTGGACGGTCCGAGCGGTCCGGAAGAGGACTTTACGGACCTGCATGCATGGACAGAGGTCTACCTGCCGGGTGCAGGCTGGGTAGGTCTGGATGCGACAAGCGGCCTTTTCGCAGGCGAAGGGCATATTCCCCTGGCCTGTACAGCACACTATGAAAGTGCGCATGCCATTGAAGGCTTGAGTGACAAATGCGAAACGGAATTTGAGTTTTCAAACACGGTGACACGGATCTTTGAATCGCCGAGGGTGACCAAACCGTACCGGGATGATCAGTGGGATGCGATCAACAAACTGGGTTTTAAAGTCGACAGAGAGCTCAAGAAAAACGATGTGCGGCTCTCAATGGGCGGCGAGCCGACCTTTGTCTCCATCGACGATATGGAATCAGAGCAGTGGAACACGGCGGCAGACGGCCCGGAAAAAAGAGAGCTGGCCGATAAACTTTCGCGAAAACTGCTTACGTCGTTCGGAAAAGGGGGCATGCTTCATTACGCGCAGGGAAAATGGTACCCCGGCGAACCGATCCCAAGATGGCAAACGTCTATTATCTGGAGAAAAGACAGGCAGCCTATCTGGAGCGACCCGAGCCTTTTTGCCGATATGAACGAAAATTACAGCTACACGAACGAGGACGCACAGAAGTTTCTTGAGACTTTGGCCCTGACGCTGAAAGTCAGCAATGAAAATGTGATCCCTGCCTATGAAGATCCGGTGTATTACATCATGAAAGAAGCGGAACTTCCTATCGATATTGACCCCTTGGCGTACGATTTGGAAGATGCCTCCGAGAGACGGAATATCGCCAAAGTATTGAGCGAAGGCCTGAGCAAACCGGTCGGATTTGTGTTGCCGTTAAACTATGGTGAGGACGCGTGGGCGAGTTCCGCCTGGGAATTCAGAAGAGGGCGTCTGCTTTTGATCCCCGGAGACTCGCCGCTGGGGCTGCGGCTTCCAATGAGTTCATTGATCGAGCATCCCGAGCATGAATTGGCTATTCATCCTGAACCTGACCTTTTCGCAGCAGCACCGGATCTGAAGAAGTTTCTGAAAAAAGCGACGAAGCAAGCACAAAAGGCGGACACGCGCAGCATCAAAAACGATCCTGACAGTATGTTCGTCCGTACGGCCATCAACATACAGATACGTAACGGAAAACTCTATATCTTCCTGCCGCCTTTAAACCATACAAGCGCCTTTTTGGAGCTGATCGCTTCGATCGAAGCGGTGGCTAAAAAGTTAGACATCAAAGTTGTTTTGGAAGGGTATGAACCGCCGCATGACCTGCGAATGGAGACCATCAAGGTCACACCTGATCCGGGTGTTATCGAAGTCAATATCCAGCCGACGACAACATGGAAAGAGCTGCGTGACAACCTGTTCACCTTGTATAAAGATGCCAAAGAGTCGCGTCTGGGAACAGAAAAGTTCATGCTTGACGGCAAACATACCGGAACAGGCGGTGGAAACCACGTGACCATCGGTGCGATGAAGCCGGAGGACAGCCCGCTTCTCAGACGTCCGGAGCTTTTACGAAGTCTCCTTACGTTCTGGCAGCATCACCCGGGGCTCTCCTACCTTTTTTCGGGAGCATTTATCGGTCCGACTTCCCAGGCACCGCGTGTGGATGAGGGGCGTCTGGAAAACCTCTACGAACTGGAGATCGCTTTTTCTCAGATACCGAAAGAGGGCGAAGTGCCGTTCTGGATCACAGACAGGCTTTTCCGTCATATGTTGACTGATATTACGGGCAATACCCACCGTTCAGAGTTCTGTATCGACAAGCTTTATTCGCCGGATTCAAGCAGCGGAAGACTCGGTATTTTAGAACTTCGGGCTTTTGACATGCCGCCTCACCCGAGAATGGCCCTGCTGCAGATGCTTCTGATCAGAACGCTTGTTTCACTGTTTTGGCGAAAACCTTATAAACATAAGCTTGTCCGATGGGGAACGCAGCTTCATGACAAGTTCCTGTTGGAACATTATGTCAAAGAAGATATCAAAGACATCGTCGAGTTTTTAAATAATGAAGGGT
>CAZNQJ010000238.1:0-3726 GCA_964575205.1 uncultured Campylobacterales bacterium
CTATGTTAAACAGGACATATTGCCTGTTTTTTATAAATGGGTGATTATTTTGAAAGGGGAGAGAAAGGAACCAGTGCTGAGCCCCATGTTAGACCGCCTCCGAAAGCATCCAAGAGCATCAGCTCACCTGCGTTTAAATTGCCCTTTTCATACACATCATTGATCGCCATCGGAATAGAAGCACCAGAGGTATTGCCGTACTTTTCAACGGTCATTACAATCTGTTCATCTTTAAACTTCAGCGCATCGCCGACGGCTTTAATGATGCGGTAATTGGCTTGATGGGGGATGAAATGCGTGATCTCTTCAGATTTGACGCCATTGTCTTGAAGAATCTCTACCACATCATTGGTCAAGGTGCGTACAGCGATCTTGAAGGTCTCATTCCCTTTCATCTGAATGAAAGAGGCTTCAGCTTTCAACTCGCTTTTGTGCGGGTTGCCTGTACCGCCGTCGGGCGTCATTAAAAAATCACCCAGACTGCCGTCGGAGGCCGTATGCAGGTCAATGATCGCTTCAGCCCTGTTTTCGGTAGCAGAGATCACCGCCGCGCCGGCGCCGTCTCCGAAAAGAATACAGGTGCCGCGATCCGTATAATCTGTGATCGCAGACATCTTTTCGGCACCGATGATCAGTACATTTTTTTTCATACCTGATTCAATAAATGCTTTGGCAATACTGAGAACGTAGATAAACCCGGTACAGGCTGCCGAAATATCAAATGCCGTAACCTTGTCAAGGCCCATCTTGTGCGCAACAACGGTTGCCGTCGAAGGCATATTAAAATAGTCAGGCGAGATCGTTGCGACAACGATCATGTCGATATCGCTTTTATTAAGACCTGAACGCTCGATCGCTTTTTGCGCTGCTTTAACGGCCATATCGGAAGTCGTCTCATTTTCAGCCGCAATACGGCGCTCTTTAATGCCGGTACGTTTAGTAATCCACTCGTCGGTGGTATCGACCATTTTGGTCAACTCATCATTGGTTAGAATTTTCACCGGCACATAAGCACCGATAGATCGAAAAGCAGCGTACATTATTTACCTTCAACTAGTTGCGTTAATGAACGCTCTATATGATCATTTACCCCGGAATCAACGTAGCGAATAGCCTGGAATATAGCATTTTTGATCGCTTTGGGGTTACTTTTGCCGTGACCGACAATGGCGCACCCTTTAATACCGATAAGTGGCGCACCGCCCTCTTCCGCATAATCGATCTCTTTTTTAAGAAGCTTGAACACCTTGCGCATCAGGAGTGCACCCGTAATCGCAACCGGTGATTTACGGATATAATCTTTGATAAAAAAAGAGATGGTGGAGGCAACACCTTCAGCTGTTTTAAGTACAAGGTTTCCGATGAAGCCGTCACATACCACGACGTTACATGAGCCGTTAAAGATATCGCTGCCTTCAACATTGCCGATGAAGCCTTCGTACCCCTGAAGCTTTTTAAAAGCCGCTTTGGTCACTTCGTTGCCTTTGGAAGCCTCTTCGCCGTTGGCCAGCAAACCGATGCTCGGTTTTGCGATGCCCAACATGTCATGGGCATAATATTGGCCCATAACCGCAAACTCAACAAGGTTCTGCGGCGTACAATCTACATTCGCACCAACATCAAGAAGAACGGTCCGTGTTTTGCCTTTACTCGGCATCAATGTCACCAGCGCAGGACGTGAGACATGCTTCAAACGGCCCAAACGGAGTGTTGCCAGCGTCATGGTCGCCCCGCTGTGACCAGCAGAAACAACACCCTGTGCCTCACCGTTTTTTACCAGTTCTATCGCTTTGTAAATAGAGCTCTCTTTTCGTTTGAGCGCGTCCGTTGCAGCATCAGACATGTCAATGACATCTTCTGCATCAACAATCAAAATCTTATTTTTATAACCCTTAGGTAACAAAGACAAAATCTCATCTCGTTTACCAACTAAAATTGGCTCGAACTTGCGCTCTTTCAGTGCTAACAGACAACCCTTAACAATTGGTTCGGGACCGAAGTCCCCACCCATTGCGTCAATCGCAATTTTTACCATCGATTATTTGTACTCGCCGGTAGTCGGGTTAATGTGGTGTGGCAACTTGTATGTGCCATCTTTGTCTTTAACCGGGCGTGCTAGTGTGATCTTGTAGTGTGTTCTGCGTTTCGCTGAACGTGAGTGTGATACTCTTCTCTTAGGTACTGCCATGTTTAATTCCTTTCTTGGTTTTTACAGTTTTCGCAACTGTGATAATCACTGCGGATCAGTTCGATCTCGGTGTGCAATAACTCATCAAAATCGATATTTTCCTGCATCTCTACAACATCCAGGGTCTCATCAAAACCCTCATAGATGCCGTCAGAAACAAGTAGTTCTATTTTTTCGTTCAGTATTGTAGCGAAATCTTCAGCACAAATATCACAAGTGAGCTCGATTTCTCCTTGCAACTGCGCTTGGAGTAGAACTATGTTACGCTCTTTGAAGACAACGGTCCCCTTCAGCGTCACACCGCCTGAACCCACTTCGAATTCAGTCGGTGTCTTTGTAATACGTCTGAACGGTATGTTCATCGTTATTTACGCGATCTCTCTCTCAGCAAAGAAGAAAGCGATCTCAATCGCCGCATTTTCTACAGAGTCACTACCGTGAACTGCATTTGCATCGATGCTTTCAGCAAAATCAGCACGGATAGTACCTGCTTCAGCCTCTTTAGGGTTTGTTGCGCCCATAAGGTCACGATTTTTTTTCATTGCATCTTTGCCTTCAAGAACCGAAATAACAACAGGACCAGAGATCATGAAGTCAACCAGGTCTTTGAAGAAAGGTCGTTCGCTGTGAACCGCATAGAATGCTTCAGCATCCTGACGAGACAGTTGAAGTTTTTTAGTCGCTGCAATCCTGAGACCATTGCTTTCAAAACGATCCAAGATTTTACCGATAACACCTTTAGCCACTGCGTCAGGTTTGATGATTGATAGTGTGCGTTCCATATCAGAACTCCCGAAAATTGAAAATTTAGAGTGGAATCATACCGAAATTTTGTTGTTTTTTAGTTTAAAAGTAAATTGAGAAATAGAATGAGAGTAAAGAGAGTAGAAACGTATCGGCAAATGCCGATACTAATAGAATTAATCTACAACGTTTTCGCGTGCTTTACGTGAATCTTCAGAAACGTCATCACGGAATGGCATTTCTGCATCAGCATCTTCCACTACATAGTTTTTACCATCTACATAGTTACCTGCCGCAAAGAAATCTTTGTGCTCAGATGTAAACGGCATATCCCAAGTGATACACCCTTCTGTCGGACATGCAGTTGCACATGCCGGTTCGTCATGGTGACCAACACACTCTACACATTTATCTGGATAAACGTAGTAAAGTTCTTCACCCGTCGGATTATCATCCTCGTCAACGATCGCCTCTACCGGACATTCGTCAATACAAGCGCCACAGTTGATACATGTGTCGTTAATAATTACTGCCATTATAAGTCTCCTATAGTAATTTGAAGGTAACTATAACACAAGAATATTAATTGATAATAAAATAAATCCGTAACCTTTAGACAATGCGAAAACTGTTACAGATTCGACCAAGGGCCTGTGAATTGTAGATTGTAGATTGTAGATAAGGTGGCGCAGCTCACCTGACACCAAACTGAACTTGAAAAAGTTCCAGATTGGGTGCAGATTGCGCCGAAGTGAACCCGAAGGCGCACTAGTGTGCATCGAGCGGTGAACTCC
>CAZNQJ010000239.1:0-3725 GCA_964575205.1 uncultured Campylobacterales bacterium
CCGCGTCTCATTGCGCTGCTCCGTAATATGCGTGCGGTATTATGAGAGTCGTTGCAGCATGACCGGCCGCGTGCAGTGCCGCCGTGCATACAACAACAATAAGAAAAAAATGAAACCGTCTCATACCGCCCGCCTCAAATGGGAATCATAAATGATACAACATTTTATTAGATTACGTGATTAAATATGCATGATTTGGATGGTCAGGCTGTTTTTAAAAGAGAATATGAAAGCGGAGATTCATCCCCAGGGATGAGTCTCTGAGCTTTTTTTTAGAGTGACAAACACTCCGTTAAATATCTACTCTTTGATCGAAGTGCCCAGATAGCCAAGCGATCCGACAACACCGGCCAGGCTCTGCTGCCAGTCCGAGGGCATAAATACGACTTTGGAGTTGTCGGAGTCGGCGAGGTTCTTCACGCTGTCGATATAGCGCTGCGCAAGAAGATAGTGGGGTGCGATCTCTCCCGAGGCCAACCCCTGCGCCACAATGATCATCGCCTTGCGGTCACCGTCGGCCAGTTCGACTTTTGCCAGCGCTTCGAGTTTAGCCGATTCGAGTCTTCCCTGCGCCTCGAGGATGGCGGCCTCTTTCTGCCCTTCGGCTTTGGCGATTGCCGCTTTTTTCTCGCCGTCTGCGATCAGGATCGTCGCTTCCCTGTCACGGTCCGCTGCCGCCTGACGCTCCATCGCCTCCTGCAGGTTGGCACTCGGCCTGATATCCTGGACCTCGAGATTTCCAAGCGTAAGCCCCCACCCGCTGAGTGAATCGCGTATCTTCGAGGCAACCTGCGCTTTGATCTGGTCGCGCTGTGAAAGCGATTCGTTCAGTGTCATGCCGCCGATCACGGCACGCAGCGTCGTTGTCGTCATGTTCGCGACCGCACTTTCAAAATCGCTGATCGAGTACGACGCCTTCCCCGGATCGGTGACACGGTAAAAGACGACGGCGCTGATGATGACGACCGCGTTGTCTTTCGTAATGACCTCCTGATCGCGGGTCTGCTGAATGAGCTCTTTTGTCACGATCTTATACGCAACATTGTCGATCATCGGGATCAGCAGGTTCAGCCCCGGCAGCAGCGTCTTGCTGTATTTGCCAAGCCTCTCAACAACCCACTCCTCTCCCTGCGGAACGATACGCACCATTTGAGAGAGCGTATAAACGGCTCCGGCGACCAAGACAAGCGAAAATACAATACCTACATCCATACTGACTACCTTTTATTTTTTTTCAACCAGAAGCGTGTTGCCTCTGAGCTGTACTATTTTGATCTCACTGCCGGCTGCAATCTCCCCTTCAACGCAGAGCGCGGGCCATCGGCGGCTGCCGACGATAGGCTCGGAGAGTTCGACTTCGCCTTCGTTGTGCATTGTCAGAGCAGCGGTCACGACCCCCTCCATACCGACAAACTCGTTATGGGTACCGACAGTAGTAACAGCTTCGTCTGCGATGCGGTTCCGCTTGAAAACGACGGCCCCGATAACCATGAAGAGTGCGGCCACGATCAGCTGCAGAAAAAGCGACTCGGGCAGAAAAAAGGCCACCAGCGCCGCGGACAGAAAACCGATACCGGCAAACAGGGCAAAAAAAGTGGGCATCATCATCTCGATGACAAATGCGGCGACACCCAGGATCAGCCAGATGAAATAGGACATCGCTTATCCCCGCAACGCGGCTGCGTTCTGTTTTGCGGCAAGCTGCGTCAGTTCATCCAAACGCGGGCCGTTGGCAAGTTTATAAAGCACGCCGATCGTGATCATGACCAGAGGAATCATCAGTTTTCCGCTGACCAGGAACAGTACGACGCCGCCGATGGCGACGGCCTCTATAAGCGCCCATACAACAAAAAGCGCGGAGAGGTAGTTTGCGATAAACGGCGGCTGCTCGGATTGCATTTTTGCATCTTCGTTTTTCTTGAATATCGAATCGGATGCGAGCATTTTTTTGCGCACCACATTGGCGATGACCATAAAGGCCAGTACGTAGACAACCGAAGCGTACTCCATTGTGCTCAGCGTTTCCATATCGGTTATCGAAGGCGTGATCGGCGCATATTTCTGGACATAGACGATAAGAATCCCGTATATCGCACTGCCCGTGACCATCGCCAAGTGTATCATTCGAAATGATCGCAGCTTTGTCCGGATCAATGAACCTGTTTCTGTCATCTCTCACCTCTTAATAGTTTCAGGGAGTATATAGAATTAATACTTAACAATAAACAACTGGCTGAAACAAAACCGCGGATTTTAGAGGCAAAAAAAGCTAAAATATAATCGCAGACGAAAAGGAGGTCAAAACACCTTTTTTCATCTTCATTCCATCGCAGCATCTTATACCAGGAGAAAGACATGCAGAGCATACTCATCACCGGGGCCGCCCAGGGTATCGGCCTGGCAACGGCGCGCCTCTTCGTTCAGAGGGGGTGGCGCGTGTTCGGTCTCGACAGCAGGGCCGACAAGCTTGAAGATGCCGCCCGAGAGGCGGGCTTCGAACCGCTCCTGTGCGATCTTGCCGACGCCGCGGCCATTGAAAAGACCATTGCCTCAATCAAGACGCTTGACGCCCTGGTAAACAACGCAGCGACCAGTGCAAACGGCGACCCGAGGACGCTGGCGCTTTCGGAGTGGAACCGCGTGCTCTCGGTCAACCTGAGTGCCCCATTCCTTCTCTCCCGGCTGCTCTCAGACAGACTCCGAGCAAGCAAGGGTTCCATCGTCAACATCGCCTCCACCCGCGCGCTGATGAGCGAGCCGCAGACCGAAGCCTACAGCGCGAGCAAAGGCGCCCTGCTCAGCCTCACCCACGCCATGGCGATGAGCCTCTCGCCGGTACGGGTCAACGCCGTCAGTCCCGGCTGGATCGAACATGGCGACTACGGATCGCTCCGCGCCATCGACCATGACTTCCACCCCGTCGGCCGCGTCGGCAGGGCCGAAGACGTCGCCGAGATGGTCTGGTACCTCGTAAGCGACAAAGCAGGCTTCATCACCGCTCAGAACTTCGTCGTCGACGGCGGCGTGACCAGAAAGATGATCTACCCCGAATAGAAAGATCGGCACTTACACTGTGCTAACACTACTCTGTCACAATACCGCATCTCAAAAAAAAGGATATAACATGAAAAAGTTGATTACAGCACTACTGATCGCCGGAGCAATGGCAGCAAGCGCATCTGCACACCACATGGCAGCTTATGAGGATGCGGGTATCTATATTCCTGAATTCTCACCCCATTTAGACATGGTATTCTAGGCCTTTTTTCTAAATTTATTCTCCTTAAAAACGCTGCTCTCGAAAGAGAGCAGCGACTCTCCTGCCGACAGAAAAGTTCTCCCTTAAAACCGATCACAGTAACCCGTCTGTATTGATATTTCCGTTACAATTAGCCATATAGAGTATAGAGTGTCCGGAGTATCGATGCGTTATTTTATTAAGTGTGCAAGATGTTAGCGTCATTTAGCGAAGGGTTCCTGCTTGGGCTCGGCGCTGTCGTCCCTTTGGGTCCTATCAACATATTGGTAATGAACACTGCGTTAAAGAGCTACAGTGCAGCCGTCGCGCTGGGCTTCGGCGCCATGAGTGCCGATATTCTCTACCTGGTTTTGATTTTGGCGGGAATGACAGGGTTCATGAACAATCCCTATCTGCTCAACGCCATAGGCGTTTTCGGCAGCCTGTTGCTGCTCTATATCGCATCTGTTATTTATAAAAACAGAGC